>CAYNBK010000045.1:0-6777 GCA_964395485.1 uncultured Pseudomonadales bacterium | reverse complement strand
GTGTGGGTATTAAAGTTGGTGTTGGGGTAGGTGTAGGTGTGGGAGTAGGCGTAGGTGTCAAAGTACTTGTAGGCGTGGGTGTCATGGTGCCGGTGGGGGTAGGTGTAGGTGTGGGAGTAGGGGTTGAAGTGGGAACTATGCAATAGCCCAAATTAAAATTGACTTCAGTAAGAGAAATGGGGTTTCGCTGGCAACCAGTTTGCTCATAAATATAAGCGTTATTGGTCCCAAAAGCTATTGCCTCGACGTTGCTGTCAGTGCAAGTGATGCCGTTGTTGTGACCAGTGTAACTATCTGTGGCTGATGCATCCGGCCAGGTAGGATTACCATTAGGACGGATTGAACCTCCTGTCCAGTTTTCCGGCAATTTGACAGCTGACCAAGAGCCGTTGCTGTTAGTAGTAGCAATAACTTCGGTTTGGCCGTCTTTAATATATCTTATTGGTATGTTGGGTTCATACTCTTTTAGGCCTGTATCCGGGTAAACGCAATAAGCTTTTCCGGATAGATTAATACTATTGCAGACACAGTCTGTTTCTCCCGAACAGGAAGGGTTAACACAAGTAGTCGGCACGGTACAAACAGAGCCGGGTGGACATTGACAGGCTAGCTGAACCCCGTTTACCACCGGACAATTGTTTTCGCCGGTGAAAGGATCTAAAACACAATTCCCCTGATAACAGCCTAAAACCTCTGTCGGAGTTGGGGTCGGCTCTTCTTCACAAGTCTCATCCCAATGACAGTCTCGAGTACTGCTGTCGCCGGCACATTCCGGCACGTCTACTTGAACCATATTGCAGTCCGGCGACTGGCCGACAGTGATAGTGGCGCCGTCGGCAAGACTATCAATATTATGATGGATATCGGCGCCGCAAAACCCGCAGGATTCAGCATAAGGACAAATACCCATATTCCAAGCGACATCATGGAGAGTACCTCCCGTATCGTTGTGGATGGTGATTCTGCCGGGTCCGGCATTGGAGCACCACATTTTGCCCTCGCCTCCGGGAGGTGGTGGCTCCGGATCGCCCGGACACCAACAACAAGGCCCACGATTATCACATGTATACTGATTTTTCTGTTCACATTGCGGCGGGCATGCAGAAAACTCATTTTGGCACCAGTAAGGGCAAGTTCCGTCAATGGACAAAGTTTTATTTCTAGTGCTTGCTGATTCCTCTCCCAATACCTGGTTGTTTTTAGCTCCGGCAAAGCTTTTTATCGTTAAAAGCGCTGTCAAAACTATCATACCCAGCAACATGCCGAGTATAAAAGAATCTCTCTTCGTAGAGTTAAAGTGTTTAATGGCCTTGAAAATTTTGCCCATATGTATTTAAAGCATCTTGACAAAAGCTTGCGCCTTTGCTAGTTTGTTAGCAGGCCTTGATTATTACTTTCCTGTCCTTGACAAGTAATTTTTCATAAAAGGCCTTTTAAATAAAGAGCATTGCTATTCGTGTCACCATTCTGTGCTGATCAGCGATAATAATGCTCTTTTTTATTCATTTTTTATCTTAAATTTATCTTATTTTTTCCCTATAGCATTATTTTAACAAACTTATCTACGCTTTGTCAAATCCTATAGTAAAAGAAAGTATAAAAGATGAGTGTCCTATATTATTTTGTTAGTAAATTATAGCCTGTAAATAGCTTGATTTTTAACCGGAAAAAGTGAATTGTGGAAAAGTGGGGAAAAGCTTCACCTGACACTCCGCTGTCATTTCTAATCGGCAAAAAGCCAAACCGGGAATCTTGACAAATTAATATTAATCTTGAAAACCACTGTGTGTTGTCATCTCTTTGAGTCATTGTGAGATCCGACACTATCGGACGTGGTAATCTGGGGGGGATCGCCACATCGGTCAGACTACCTCCCTCTTCGCGATGACCTGGAAACCTTTTTAATTTCTAGATTCGCGCTTAGATATAGGATAAACGGGGGTTCTATGTCATTCTGGATTGCCTGCCCGCCTTTGGAGGGTTCAGAATCCATTCGACTGGCTCAGAATAAATCAGATTCTGGATACTTCGTAGCCAGCGGAGTAGCAGAATAACTAAAGGGAAGGCCACCTTGTGTACTAAGCTTGTAAATTTGTCTAATTTGGACTATTCCCTTGGGGAAAACTAGCCTAACGCAGTTTTAAGCCACTTTTGGCCGTTTTCGGCAGATACTACGCGCGGATATTTCATATTCCCCGCCTCTTTTTGACGTTTGGCGGAAAAAGCTACCGGCCGGATATCGCCGAGTAGCCCGATTTCGCCAAAGTAAACTGTTTTGGGCGGAAGACTTTTATTTTTGTATGAAGAGTAAATAGCGGCGGCCACCGGTAAATCTATGGCAGGCTCGCTTATTTTAAGCCCGCCGGTAAGGCTGACAAAAATGTCATACTCATAAAGCGGCAAATGCAAATGTTTTTGTAAAACTGCCGCCAAAACCTGGAGCTTGGACAAGCTGATACCCTGCGCTACGCGGCGCGGCATTGCCAGTTTGCTTTTTACGCACAAGGCTTGCACTTCCAAAGGCAGGGGGCGAAACCCTTGTATGGTAATAGTCATCGCCCGGCCGGGATGGTCCCCCAGCTCGGCGCTGAATAAAATACTCGGATCTTTGAGGGAAATAAGGCCTTTTTCTGTCATATCAAAAAGGCCCAGCTCATCAGTAGCGCCAAAGCGATTTTTAACACAGTGCAGCAGCCGTCCCTGATGGTTTTTGTCCCCGGCCAAATATAATACCGTATCGACCAAGTGCTCCAGTATTTTCGGGCCGGCGATCGCTCCCTCCTTGGTAATATGGCCAATTATAAAAACACAAACACCTGTTTTTTTGGCAAATTGGAGTAAAATATTTGCACATTCTTTTATCTGCGAAGCCGATCCTATAGACGAGCGGATAAAGGCAGTAAATACAGTCTGAATAGAATCTATCACCAGTATTTTTGGTAAAGTTTTTTGGCTTTCAACAGTGGCAAGGATGTTTTCCAGCTGATTGTCAGGCACAAAATAGACAGACTCCCCTTTGGCCGACATTCTTTCAAAACGAAGCTTTACCTGGCGCGGAGACTCTTCCGCACAAGCATAAATACCGCCAATATTTTCCAGCACTTGGGAAACTAAGGTTGATTTGCCAATGCCGGGATCTCCGGAAAGCAAAACCAGACTGCCTTCGACCAAACCGCCTCCAAGGGTGCGATCCAACTCACTAACACCAGTCGGCAGGCGCTTGTGCTCCTGTTTATCTATTTCTGAAAGCTTTATCAGAGTTTGTTTTTTGCCTTTTTGAGTAATATTTTTATTCGAAGTTTTTTTGTCGGGCATGGCTTCTTCTAAAAAAGAATTCCAAGCATTGCACTGCGGACAGCGACCCATCCACTTGCCGGCTTCATAACTGCAGGACTGGCAGACAAAAATAGAGGTGCTTTTGACCATAGCTTTATTTTATCCCAATATTGTGCAAAAATAAATAAGAGTTGTCATTCCTGGCTTTGACCAGGAATCTATGCAAATAAATGCAACAATACTATTATAGTATTGGCAAAACAAATTTGTATTTTTTTTGCCAATAATATAAAAATTGAATTTGTATTTAAATAAACTAATCTGCAAGCAGATTAGCATACTAAGCGAAAATCAAATTATTTTCAAAAAGTGGTAAATTTGATTTGCGCTTACTATAAAATAGGGAGCGACGGAAAGGGTAAAACGGCCGTCGGCACAACCAACATCAAGGGCTATTTTGCCTTGGCTGCTTAAAGCCATAAGTTTGTCTTTAAAATCTTTTTCGGGAATTCCGTTTGAAAAAACTTTGCGGTATTTGGCAGTAGTATGATAGGCGCCGAATTTTTTAGCTACTTTATCGTAGAAATTAAGGCTCATTACGACCTTATTCCTCGTTTACGGAATCAAAATACTCTTGCAGCTCCTGCTCGACTTTTTGCCAGTCGCCTTTCTCCTCGCGTATGGCTTTAAAAACCAAACGAAAGTCGATAAGGATGGTGTCGTCGCGAACGATAATTTTGTCGTTTGACATATCCTGAAAATTTCTAATGACTAATTGCTCTAATTATTCTAAATTTCAAGCATTAGGTCAATTAGTAATTAGGTTAATTTTATTTATACCCCACCGGTTTGCTGGTTAAAACCAAACCGAGGGATATTTTTTTCTTTTCGGCGTCAATGGACTCTATATAAACATCTATATCCTGGTCTACCTTAATGTCATATTCTGCCGGTATTTTGGAAATATGGAGCAGTCCCTCTACTCCATCTTCCAGACTGACAAAAGCTCCAAATGGCGCAAGTTTGCCGACTTTGCCTTTTACTTTGCTGTCTTTGCTGTATTTTTTCACCAAGTCTTGCCAGGGATCTATCTGCAATTGTTTAATAGAAAGGTTTAGTTTGTTGCTGTCTTTATTTATGCTTAAAACTTTTACCTCTAATTTTTGACCAACTTTGTATAGCTTGTTTAAATCGCTTACTTTCTGCCATGATATTTCGCTGATATGAACCAAGCCCTCTAAAAACAAACTGGTGGAAATATCCTTTAAAGATTTTTCCCCGTCAGAGGCGGACCCGCCTTTGGCAGACTTTTTCTTTTCTACATCCACGCGGACAAATATACCAAAGGGCATAATACCGGATACTGTGCCTGAATATGTTTTCCCTTCTTTGACCAGCTTCATCGCGCCTTCCTGCTGTTTAATGGCGTTTTCTTCTGAGACTAGTTTTTCAGAGAAAATAAGGCGATTTTTTGTCTGATCTACCTCAATTACTTTGACGCTTATTACTTTATTTTGCAACTCTCTTAGCCTGCCCAGCCACTCACGACCAAACTGAGAAGCTGGAACAAAACCCCGAACGCCCTTGTGACGGGCAATCACGCCGCCCTTGTTCATTTCCAGACAGCGTACTTCTATAATTTGGTTGTTTTTTTGGTATTCGGTAAAAAGATCCCATTTATATGTTCCGGCCGACTTTCTTAAAGACAATAAAATTTGGCCTTTATCATTTTCCGGCGAGCTGACGATCGCTTCAATGTCGTCCCCCTCGTTTAACTCTCCAATATAATCGCTGACAAACTCGTACTCCTTGTTGGCAACTATACCTTCTGTTTTTGCGCCAATATCAATAAGCACATATTTCTTGCTAATTTCGGTGATAACTCCTTTTACTTTTTGGTTTTTTTTAAGGCCTTTAAGCTTGTAGCCTGTTTGGGCCAATAACTCTTCCATTGTCTGGGGTTCTTTTGAGCTTTTGGCAACAACTGGCTTATTTACTGCCTTTTTTTGAGAAGATTTTGTGGTTTTCTTGCTTGCTTTTGTTTTTGTTTTTTCCCGACAGGCATTAGCCTGTGCGGAGCCCCGTACAGACTTTGGTCTGCCGGGAATTTTTTTGCTTTTAATTTTTGATATTTTTTTCATGCATTGTTTACCGCCTTTCATGTTTTTGAAAATGTCCGGCCGTGAGGTATTTTCGCATAACTGAAAAGTTATACTATTGTCCCCGCTGCCGTCTTTTACGACTCTGTTCGGAATGGGAAGAGGTAGTGCAACGGCGCTCTAACGACCGGACAGCTAAATATACATTATTTTAGTAGATTTAGCAAGAGCTTTTTGACTCCTTAATCCCGTTACTCTTCCTACCGCATTCATATAAACTGAATGTGATACGTCGAGTACGGGACTGCGCCGCTAAAAAATTTTCATTTTTTAGCTCCTTGAAAAGTGAATAGAGTATAAAAAGGTCTACTGATATTTCGACCTATTAGTATCTGCTAAGCTAAAGACATTACTGTCTGTACACCTGCAGTCTATCAACCTGGTAGTCTACCAGGGGTCTCTCCCTCGCCCGCAGGACGAGAAATTCCAGAATAATAAATCCTAATATTCTAATGTTCTAAATAAATTCAAATATCCAATTTTTCAATTTCTAAAAGTTCAGAAAATTGTAATTTTGAACATTGATTATTATTCAGAATATTAGTGCTTAGAATATTAGAGTTTTATATTCTTAGAAATTCCTTGTCCTACGGACAAGTTAGGATATCTAATCTTGGGAGTGGCTTCCCGCTTGAGATGCTTTCAGCGGTTATCCAACACCAATGTAGCTACCCTGCATTGCGGCGGACGCCACAACAGGCACACTAGGGATTGGCTCACGCCGGTCCTCTCGTACTAGGCGCAAAATCCCTCAAATATCCAACGCTTACACCGGATAGAGACCGACAATTTTGTTATTCCGATTTCACGGAAGCTTGGTCATTTCTGCCAAGCTCTCCGACTCGCGTCGGAGTTCGGACTATATCTTGTCCGATTTAATCGGACTCTTGCGTATAGTCTCTGAGGATAATAATAACTGTTTTGAGTATCTTTTTTTTGTTTTTCTATCAGAAGAAAAAACCAACTCAACAATTCTCCTAAAACCAGTTGAATTGAGATGTTCTTTCTTTTTAATACTATTTATGGTTTTATAAAAAATAGTAAAACCATCTTTTTTCTTAGACAGAAATTGGTTCTTTAGAAAAAACGGGATTAACTTTGTTTCAATATCTTCCCTGTTTTTTATAATAAGAACCCAGGTTTTGTCTTTTTGGTTGCCAGGATGGTTTAACTTAATATAGCCACAATCTATGCGTTTTCTAAAAGCTTCAAGAATATTTTTACCACCAGGGTTTTGACTCAAGTGAAATTCAGTTATCACTTGCCAACCTAGTGGTAAATCTCTTCTTGTAGATACCCACGGCTAAAGCCGTGGCACTTTAACCTTTTTTCAAACCCAGCC
>CAYNBK010000044.1:0-6791 GCA_964395485.1 uncultured Pseudomonadales bacterium | reverse complement strand
AATTCTTGCGAAAATTATATCTCTTTATAGTGTCCAATTATAGGGGCGCCTAACAGTTTTAAAAAATGGTCGTACGACCACCAAAAAAGAGCTGAAGAACTTATCCCAAGGGCCAAATCGGTCAATGATTTGTTTGAAATTTTAAAAGACCGTAAAAATGCCCGTACAAAAACAGCTATCTGCACTACCAAAGATGAGGATAAATGTTTTACCCATTCTGCTTTTGTTTTTGATTGTAAAAATATAAAGGCTTATTACTGCCAGGGAAATCCACTGGAAAACAAGTTTGTAAAATATGATTTTGACAAAAACCCCCCTCCGGAAATCGGAAAAAACAAAACTAAAGACTAACTGATTCCAAATATCTTTTAAATGCTGTTACCGAAAACTCATCGGCAGTTTTTTCCAAAGGAAGCTGACGGTATCTTCTTTCTTGTTCTACCGGAATCTCTTGATAATTGTTTATTCCCATCCTCCTAAGTCTTTGTTTATGTCTGAGAAAATAATAAAATAGTTTTGCATTTCCGTAAGCGTTCACTGTTCTTGGGTTTTTTCTCGGTACAGGCAGCCGTTGTTTTTCCTTTCTGTTTTCTAGTTTATACTTTTTAGCGGCTTTTAATACTTCAGCGAGGCTTGAGTCAGCATGAAGCTGACCTCTTTCAAAAAAATCTTTTACATGGCCCAGTTCATGGGCAAAGATAAGTAAAGCTAAATTTTCGGGTTTTTCTAATAAATCACTGTCCAATCCGTGAGTTTGACATATTTCTTGAATACTTATTTTGCTTGTTTGTAAAAGCCTATTAAAATGTTCTTGTTCTCCTGATACTACTATGCCTATTTGTGGATTTTCGTCTGTCGGCATAACCCAATAAGCAGCCCTTTTTTGAAGATTTGCTTTTTTGATTTTAGCAAAAGCAAGGTTTGGATCCAGTTGCCTACATTGTTCGTAGATAGCCCATAAGCCTGGAGGCCACATTAAATTTAATAACTCTTTATTCTCTATTGTAAAATCTGGCAATTTTTCAGAAAGACTAGTTTCCTTCCGGGGGTTTATGCTTATTGCTCTCTGTCTAAAATGGCCAACTGCTTCTATCATGGTTTATAATAAAAAAGTACTATTTTGTAACATATATATTTTTATATTAAGTCAGGGAGGAGCAAACAAGCAAATGAAAAAGAAAAACCCAAAAACTATTTATCCAAGCAAAAAGGTGCTTAGTTTTTCCATTTTACAAAAGCTTAGGGAAAATTCTTTTTACCATACCCTCAAAAGCAATAAAGTAAATAATATTTTTACCGGACTTATTCTTCTAATGTTAGCCGGTCTTTTTATGCCAAAAAACGGCTTGGAAAATAGCCGGCAGAATAAAATGGCCTATCCTTGGCTGGTCACAGGCAGGCTTGATTTGGCAGACAAATATTATCAGTTTGGCTATTTGGCTGAGGCACAGTCCGAACTAGCAAAAATAGAAAATTCCGGGTTTATGCGCTGGCAGTTAGCCGCTATCCCTGCCTGGCAAAAAAAATATGAAGTAATCAAAAACAAAACAGAAAGCAAAAAAAGAATAGAAACAAAGATAGGTAAATGGGAAAACTGGCTGGAATCAAATCCGCCTTCAAGAGATATTTATTTAAACCTTAGCCAGCTTTACTGGCAAATTAAAGATAACTTAAAAGCTCAGTACTATGCCAGCCAGGCCGCTTACCTGGACCCGATAGATGAAAAAGTGCAAGAAGTACAAATGATGATAGATGACGACAAGTAAGTAAAAACCAACTAACAACAGGTATTATGGTTAATGGTTAATGGTTAATGGTTTAGAAAATTTAAGAATGAGGGGATTGTTTAATCGCGATGCTCATCTTTGTAATAGATAAAAGTTAAACTGCAAGATTTTCAACAATAAAACAATATGGCAATATAGCAGTTAAATTTATTCTTTTTTCTCTTCCGCTGGTTTCTCTTCGGCTGGTTTTTCTTCTGTTTTGCCTTCTTTTGCTTCCTCTTCTTTTTCTTCTCCCTCTTTGACTTCCCCTTCAACCGTCTCCTCAACTACCGGAGCCGGTTCTTCCTCTTTGGCCGGTTCCTCTATTTTAACCAGCATTTTTTCCTGGTCTTCTATCAAAATTTCTATCTTGCTTTTGTCATATTTTAAGTCTTTAAGAGAAAGGTTATCCCCTATTTCCTTTAAAACAGATACATCTAGAGTAAATTTTTCCGGTAATTCATTTGGCAGAGCTTTTACCCGGATTATATCAACCAACTGTACTTGCACTCCGCCCTTGCCTGCGGCCGGAGACTCTCCCTCTATCTCCAAAGGAACATCTGCTTCTATTTTTTCAGTTAAACTAACCTGGCGGAAATCAACATGCAGATAGCTGTCATCAACCGGGTCTTGTTGAACCCGGTGTACTAAAACCGAGCGGGCCATTTTTTCCTTGTCTATACTTATTTCAACAATCTGGGTTTCTCCTGCTTTGTCAAAAACCTCGATAAAATCATTTAGCGCCAGCTGAAGGGCGATTGATTTAACCTTTTTCCCATAAATATTTGCCGGAAGAATGCTTTTCTTTCTTAATTGCTTTACCTTGCGTCCAAATACTTCTCTTTTCTCAGCTTTTAAACTTATTTTTTTACTGTTCATTGTATGTTTGTTGAATAATTGAATAACTATTTATATAAAATCAGATTAGAGAATATTAGGAGTATAGCAATTTAAATAAAAAATACAAGGGAGAAAATATTGCGCGTTTCCCTTTTTTTTATTTTACTAACTCCAAATAAAACTGTCTGTCTTTTGACATTTCAGTATTAAAAACAGTTTTCTGGTTTTCTATTTTACCTTCAGGATATATTTGGATTGGTTTTAAAAACAAGGGATAATTTAATTCAAAATCAAGCTTGTCGCTGGCAGTTCCGCTTTGTTTTTGAAAATAAAAAGCTATTTTGTAGTCAGGCCGGCTAAAATCGTTAAATTCTTTTTTCTCATAGTTTATTTTAAGTATTCTTTTTTCACCGGTAGGAACAATAAAATAAACTCCAAAAACCTGCTTCCCATTATCAAGCTGACTGCTAATATTTTCCTTTTCGACCGGCTGCATATTGTCGGGCTTGTCCCCAGCGCTGATAGAGCTCAGCACATTCCCCTCAGGCACCAGTAAACGAAAATAATTTTTGTACCTGCCGCCCGGCCAAGAGTCTGACTGTGAGTCATTTTGATAAGTTATCTGCAGTTCTTTTTGCATCCTGCCGTCTTTTAGTATTGTCCCTTTCCAACTTATTTCCCTTTTAAGAAAATAGTTTACTTTGTTAATCCCCACGTTGCTGTCCACCGCCATAATAAAATCCGAAGAGTCAAGTGCCTCATTGCTGTTGATAAAATAGCGAGGAGGCTCAACCAGCGACCCGTCCCAGCCAAAACGGTGAAAAATCGCCGCGCTCTTCGGATCGTGAATATATAAAAACAGGCTTTTTTCTGCAAACGAGCCAAATAGTTTTTCTGACATTAAAAGCCATTTTTCTTCGTCCAAATTTTTTGTCTGGTCAAACATGGCACTGCTTAAAGCCCCTAAAAAATCCTTTTTTTGGGTAGACCCGGGGAAAAAATTTACCTCTGCATAATATTCTGCTCTTTCAAACAGGTTTTTATCGTTGATCATCTCGTCATAGTCCGGGACTGCTACCTGCCCCAAGGCAGCTAAACAGTTTTGAATCGTGGCTGAATTTACTCCAATTACTCCGTCTACTTGACGACCCAACTCTTTATCCAAAAACCACTCTGCCCTAGCCGCTGACAAAGTAAAATCAGGGTCCCAGTTGGAATCGCGCAAATACCAATTGGCCTCGCCCAAATATTTTTTTAAACTTTCCGGCGGCTCGACATGTCCGCGCAGCTGCCCGTCAGCGTCATAAACATCAAAAACTTGCCAATCCAGAAGTTTTCCTTTATCAAAAGTCAGAAGCGCATAAGAACCAATAAAACCGCCTGTTGCCCTTAGTTCCATGTTGTTTTGCAGTAAAACCAGATAAGTTTTTTTAGATTTAAAGCCCAAAAGCTCGGGTAAGGCCGGACTTAACTCTTGCACATAAAAAAGTTTTTCCCGCAATGGCGGAAGTTTTTCATAATAGTCATTCAAAGTTGAACTAAGGCCCAGTTTCTGTGCTACTGTAGAATCTTTTGCCTCCAATAATTCTGTTTGGATAAAACTGCTTTGGTTATAGACTTGGGCTATATATGATTGTAGTTTTTTGTATTGCTCTTCTATGTCTCCGCTCTTGCCGCGAATTACTATGTCAAGCATTTTACCCAGGTTTCCCGAACCCTCAGACAACTTCATGGCAAGTTCAGATGAATGAAGGGCTATGGTAAATAGGTTATAAACCTGGTCAGTCCCACTGCTCAAACCAAAAAGAGTAAAATAGGGCCGAAAAAAGCGCCAGCTGGTTTGACTAAATTGTATTCTTTTTATACTGCTTTCGGCGTTTTGCTGCAGGCTCTGCATTTGATTGTTTCTGATATTTCCTTCCAGGGTTGACAACTGGCTTTTTACCAGAAAAAGTTCAGCTATACAAATGACAAAAGGCAGGGCAGCCAAGAAAACTGCAAAAAGCACAAAGCCCAGTAGTTTTGCAATTTTACCTCTCCTGACTACCACAACGAGCTCGTCGCCTTCTTTCTTATTTTCTTTTTTTATTCTTTTGTGTTTGACTTTTATTTTTGAGAAAAACCCCTTCCATGAATCAAAAAGCTTTTGTTTTTTTTTGTTTTTGGACGGCATTATTGACAAGGGAGTTTCAACTGCGGTTTTTTCTTTTTCCAGTGGCAAAACGTCTGTTTTACTTATACTCTTGCTTTCTTGTTCACTTTTTTTTTGAAAATACTCAACAGTTTTTTTAATACCTTCATCCAAATCAATTTTGCATTTCCATCCCAATTCTTTCTGACTGGAAGAAATTTTATACTCATCCAAAAGGTCCCAATGATCATCTTTTTTAGCAAGGTATTCTATTTCAATATCTTTTATCTTTTTAAGGGCATAGGCAAAATTTAAAACAGTTGTTTTTTCCGGATTTATTAAACTAAATACTTTCCCGTTTGAGCTTTGAGAAAACATGGCTTTAATAAGCCCATATACTAAATCACTGCTAAAAGTGGGGTGCAGTTTTTGCATGCCGTCGCCAGATATTGACAGGGGCTTGCTATTAATATAATTCCTAAAAAGACTGCTTATTATGTCTTCGTTTAACAAGTCCATTCCGGGTCCATAAAGATCAGTAAAACGGACAATCCTGGCATTTAATCCTTTTTCTTTATAATACTGCTGTACCAAGCCCTCGGCAAAGCGCTTGGCTTCCTGCAATTTTTGTACACTGCTTTTTTTATCTCCATAATATTCGCCTAGGCTGCTGGCAGAGATATAACCGCGGTAAAGCTCCGGAGTAGATCCCAACAAAAATTTGGCATTATATTTGAGCGCCAACTCAAGTAAGTTTTTTGTCCCTTCCGAGTTTACCAGCAGAGTTTCGTTTTGTGCCTCGGGATTGCCACTGTGCAACTGGGAGCCAGCCAGGTGAAAAACATAGTCAACCTGAGGAATAAATAGCTGTATTTTATCCTTTAGGTCACACTCCACGAGAGTAAAGTTGGGGTTTTTTAAAAGAAAGTCTAACTCTTCTTTTTTTGAGCTTAAAAAAGAGTCAAAAGCAAAAACGTGGCAATTCTGCAACAGCAAAGTAGAACAAAGTTGAGACCCGATAAATCCGGCCCCTCCGGCTACTACCGCTACGGCTAAATTTTCAGCCGGCAAAACCGCAGTTTTGTTAAGCGAAATTTTGGGACTTAATTTTTCCTGGGCAGGTTCCTTGTTCATGTGCTCTTTGATAATAATTGCTACTTTACTATATTAATCAAAAATACAGACTGTAGCAAGGTCTTGTTTGCGGAAACAGATAAACCAAAATATCAGCTTAATTCGTGGCGTTTAAACGTCTTTTTTCGGCACATGAAGTCCTCTAATATATTTCTCTAGGACGTTATTAAGCAACAAATCTGGTTCTATATTATTTTCTCTTTTTACGTGGATAAATCGCAGCGGAATATCAATCTCTAAAAGCAGTGTATTAACACGTTGATACAGTCTTTGAAGCTGTGGTTTTTTAATTTTATAAAGTCCTTTTAGCTGGTTAACAATTAACAAGGAGTCAGAATAGAACTCTATTTTAGAGTATTCTTTTTTAAGATCTCCCAAAGACTTTAAAACCCACAAGAGTGCTTCAATGACTGCTTTATACTCTGCTTCGTTATTGGTACCCACTCCCAAATACTTAGCAAAACCAATAATCTTTTTTCCGCTTTGTTTGTCTGTTATATAAATCCCAGCGGCCGAGGGACCGGGGTTTCCGCGGGACCCTCCATCGCTTTTGATCACCAGGGTTGATTTAGTATTTATTTCCATAATTCTCTTTCTTTGTTAAAATTATTTACAAATATTTTTGGACAAACTGTGCTTATCACCTAAAATCTACTTTGTTTCTAATCTTCAAATATATTATAAAGAAGAAGTTCTTTTTGGCAAATGACTAAAACCAGGACTTCTTTCATAAAAGATAATCCCAAAATTATAAAGATAAATGCTGTAGCCACCCTCACGACAGGAGTTATTATATATAAAAAACCTTTTGAAAATAGGCCTTTTTGATATATTTTATAGGATAGTTAATAACCCAAAATAAACTCTCCTACATTCTAAGTTGAAGTGCACCACTTTCTTCTTTTTGTTTTTTATATTTT
>CAYNBK010000043.1:0-7040 GCA_964395485.1 uncultured Pseudomonadales bacterium | reverse complement strand
CGATTATATTCCGTGCCGTCGAGATCGGTCGTGAAAAGGGCCTTAATTACGTCTGGGCCGGGAACCTGCCCCGACGCGGATTTGAGGACACCGTCTGCCCAAACTGCAAAAAGACCGTCATCGCCCGCACCGTCTTCACCATCCGAGAAATGAACCTCAAAGGCAACCGATGCGGTTATTGCGGGACGCCGTTGCCGATAACTATTTGAAATTTTACATTGTTCTTTTTTATCCATATCAATTACTTTTTTTATACTTTTAGTGATGCTTTCAACCTTTCTGGGATTAAAATATATGGCCGCGTCTTGATAAATTTCCCGGAAAACAGGCAAATCAGAACAGACAACCGGACAGTGCAAGGCCATAGCTTCCAAACCCGGCAAACCAAAGCCTTCTGCCAGCGAGGGAAAAAGGAACATCTCTGCTTCACTATATAAATATGCCAATTTCTTATCATTCGGGTTGAGAAAAAACTGGACTTTACCAAGCAGGTTATGTTCTTTTAAGTAATCTTTAAGTCGAAAGTAGAAAAAATCTTTTGGGCCGACAAAAAACAAACAATAGTTTTTATACCTTTTGTCAGTAATCAGCTTTCTCCACGCGAATATGGCCCTGGTCAGATTTTTATGAGGATAAAAATTGCCTACCAATAAAATATATGGCCTTTTTATGTTCATCTTCTCACTCTTTCCCAGCAGTGACCGGTCGACTCCTTCATATATTACCTTCACCCTGGCCGATGCTACATTTAGTATTTTAACAATGTCTTTTTTTACTGCCTCGGAAATGGTAATTATTTTTTTGCTCTTTTTGGCAATATAAAACAATTCAAGAATATATCCGATTTTTTTTATATAAAAATACCAAAGCGGCCGCGTACTGGCTTTTCCGGTAGCTTCCGACCATATCGTCAAATCATGCAGGGTGCAAACAAAGGGCTTAAAATACAAAAGCGGAACGTTAAAATAGGGAAAGTGAACCAGGTCAAGTTTTTGCCTATATAAAATTTGAGGCATTTTCACCTGCTCGCTTAGCGAATGCCAGGGAATATCTGCCTTTATTTTGTGCCAATTTTTACCCGGCAAACTAAACTTGGCAAAATCCCCGGCCAAAAGAAAAATATAATACTGGTTGGCCTTATCTTCCCGCGCCAAAGCACTAATTAAATTTCTGATATACCTGCCGACCCCTGTTTGGCCATATAGTCTGGCATCAATACCGATACGCATATTTTAAAAAATTGATAATTTTTATCAAACTCTAGACTCTAATAGTGGTCTAACCTGCCTGCCGGCAGGCAGGTGTTCTAAGTAATTTACCAATATTCAAACTCTCCAATTTTTTAAATTTTTAAACATTCATACATTTAATCATTCTTAAATTGTTTAGAATTTAGAATATTAGAATTTTGTATAAATTAACTTTTCACTTTGCTTACTATTTTAATCCCTAAAAGCACCAGCTTATATACCAGCTTCGGATACTTATTTTTGTAATGCTTTTTATAAAATAACTCCATTGTATAAAAAAACTGTTCTTTTGTTTTTGTTTTTGTTTTTATATTATTTTTATTTTGAGCACTATATTTATTCGATTTTTTTTCACGGCCGGATTTTTTCTTATAATGAATAATTTTTGCATCCGGAAAATAAAATAGTTTATAACCGCTTTGCTTTAAACGATAAGAAAAATCCAGGTCTTCCCCATACATAAAAAAACTTTCATCCCAACCCCCCAACCGATCAAACAACTCTTTTTTTATTAAAAAACAGGCACCTGATATACAATCTACTTCATGGGGTTTGCTTAAATCCTTCCAACCCTGATGATACCCTCCCAGCGTTCTGCTTTTGGCAAATATACGCTCCAGGCCGCAAAAGTAAGACAGGGAGTTTAGCGGGGTTGGAAAACCGCGGTGACATGCCGGATCCATCTTTCCGTTTTCCAGGACCAACTTGGCTGTACCGCCGGCAAAACCATTATTTATCCTGCTATAGTCAAACAATTTTTTTATAGCATCTTTTTCAACTCTCATATCAGAATTAAGAAAAAGCAGATACTTTCCCTTAGCAAATCGGCCGCCGATATTATTGGCCCGGGAAAAACCAAAGTTGTTATTGTTTTCCACCAGGCGTATATGCCGGTACTGCTTTTTCAACATATCTTGAGTACCATCTTCAGAACCATTGTCAACTACTATTGTTTCATGGCTGATGCCACCCAGATCGCTCTCCCTTAAAGAGTCCATCAAATCCGCCAGTAAGTCCCTGGTATTAAAGCTAAGAATGATTATTGATAAATCCATTATTTATAATATCCTAATATCCTAAACAGTTTAAATATCCTAATGTTCTAATACTCTAAATCCTAATTTTCTAAATAAAAAGTTTTCAAAATTTGAATATTTGAAAATTGATAAATTATTTAGAACATTAGAATATTAGATTTTAGAATATTTTTATTTTCCTCCTATTTCCCTATAAATATTGTCCAATTCTTTAGAGATGGTCTCCCAATTATACTTGTTTTTCAAAATCATATAGGCTCTTTTGGCCAGAGTCTCGCCCAGTTTACTATTTTCCAAAATGCTGGCTGTTTTTTCTGCCAATTCTTCGGCTGTTTTTCCCACCAACACTTCTTTTCCGTCGCTTATATTTAAACCCTCTACCGCCAGCGGTGTCGCTACTACCGGTGTTCTGGTGGCGATTGCTTCAAGAACCTTATATTTTGTTCCTCTGCCGTTTCGTATCGGTGCCAGCATTACATCTGCCTGAGAAAAAGCATCTCTTATATCTTCAATGTCGCTTTTTACCAATACGTTTTTACTTTTTTCCAAAGCCAATATTTTCTCAGTCGGATTTTTGCCTACAATCCATAGCTGCGCATTCTTATATTTATCCAAAATCTTGGGCCATATTTTATTTACCAGAAAGAGCGCCGCATCTGAATTTGGCAGCCATTTAAAGTTCCCTACAAACAGTACTGTTTTTGTTTTATCTTTTTTATTTCCAGTTTTGGAAAAAAAGTCCACATCTACCCCGTTGGCAACTATTTCAATATTTTTTATATTTACCGTTTGTCCGATTATTTGCCTATCCTCTTCACTGACTGCCGCCAGCTTATTGGCTTTCTTCCAAAAATATTTTTCCCAAAATTTTATCTTTGCCACGTCAAACCATAAAAAAGGTTTTAATAAGGGATTCTTTACCTCCTGGGTGTAGCGCTGATATACCAACCACTCTATGGTCTGCTCTACCAAAAAAATCGGCAGCTTGCTTTGAGCCAACTGAGGCATAATATAAAAGGTTTCAGCGTGAACCAGATCAAACTTTTCTCGTTTTAGGGTTTCATTTATGGCATTTTTAAGTCCCTGAGACAAATACAAGCACACTAGAAAAGGATAAGGAGTAAAGCCGGCCAATAAAATATTTTTTAGAGCCCAGGCGCGGCGGCGTTTTATCAAATAGACGTTTTTGCAATATTTTAAAAGCTCTTTTTTGTATTTTTCCTCTTCCTGACTGCGGATATAAGAAAAAAGGGTGATTTTGTGGCTTTTGGAAAGGTTTTTTAAAAGATTGTATGTCCTTATCTGCCCGCCGGAAATCAAAGGATACGGCAGGTATGGCGTAAGCATAAGTATTTTCATATATTCTATCTAATATTCTAAACTCTAATATACTAATATTCTAAATAATTATTCAATTTTTTAACATCAAATTTTCAAAATATATTTATTTCTTGTTTGTAATAATTGCTCCAAATATTTTTCTCAATTCTTCTACTTCTTTATTAAGCGCCTCTTTTTCCCTGTTTAAAACAGAATTTGTCAGATTAATAAGTCTTAACCAATATGAACTTTCTTTCGCCTCTTTTCTACAGATTTTAATACGATGAAAAAAGTCTTTTTTACTCAAAGACTCGTTTGCCTCTATATAATTCAACTGATCCTGAAGATCTTATTAACTGCTTGCAATCATCTAGATTAATTATATTTTTTGATATTTTACTTATAAACCCTCTAACGCTTAAAGCGAAGTTAAAAGTTCTTTCTTCCAAGTCATATTTTTTGTTTTCGGTTTTGATCATTAAAATTTTGAATATTTGAATTTATTTAGAACATTAGTGCTTAGATTATTAGAATATTTACAACTTGCATTCTTTCAGATTGACTATCACATAGCTACTATTATCCTCGATGGTTTTGCATTTCTCCATCAACCCCACCGTCTCTTCGCCCCTATTTACCGATATATAATATTCCGCTCCCATTTTTATTTTGTCCTCTATCCCGCCGCCTATCGGCCAACCATTACGATGAGTCTGATACAAAAAGGCCGTATCTCCCATATAGGGGGCAATTATTTTTGCTTCCGGCGGTAAAATCCTGTCTGCTTCCAGCCCGGCCTCGACTATTTCCGGATGGTTTATATTGTAGTAATCCCTCACAAAAAACCAAGAAAAAGAAAAAGTAAATAAAAGTAGCACTACAATAAACCCGAACTTTACCGCTTTTACCTGACTGCTGTAATTCCAAAAATTTAACAAGCCAATACCAGCCAAAATGCTAAGTGCAGGCATAATAAGTGTCTGATAATAATCATGCTGGACGTTGCCTGTCGCGACCACAAACAAATAAGCCAGAGCGCCAAACAGAAAATACCAGGCCAGGCCAAAGGCTTTTTTCTTGCCCAGAAAGAAAAAAGCTACAAAACTAAGTCCCCAATAACCAAAAATAAGCCGTCCTATCCTGTCCCCGAAAATCCAGCGGAAAAATGACGGCTTAAAACGGATATGATTGCCGTTAAGAAGCCAGCTAAAAGCCGGTATCCCCTCTGGAAAATGAGCTATCCACCAGCGCCACAGCAAAAAAAACAACAATGGTATTCCCGCCACCAGCCAATTCCCTGGATTTTTTAAAACTGCAGGTAACGCCGGATAGGTGTTGTTTTTCTCACCTACGCGGTGAAGCAAGCGTGAAAAAGTATTCTTGGGTTTAAATGCCAAATAAACCGCAGGCAGAACCAAAAATACAGCAGTTGGTTTTATCAAAAGTGCTACAGACAATGACAATATAGCAATAAATAAATTTAAGCATCTTGCACTAGCTTCGTACTTAAATATATAGTAAACAGGAAGTTTTGCGTCATTCCGGCTTGTCCGGAATCCGCTCGATTGGCTCAATGATAAATCAGAATAATTGGAAAAAAAATATAGAAAGGCCAAGGAGGCGGCAATCATTAAATTTTCCGGAAGAATAGTCCGCTGATAAAAAATATTAAAAGGCAAAAATAAATAAAAAGCAAGCACGGCCATAGCAATCATACTGCCCCACTCTTTTTTAACAAGCAGGTACAGAAACAAGACACCCATTAAGCCAAATACAATACTGACAAAGCGTCCGGCGCCTTCAAAGTTTAAAAAATCTGGCTGTAGACGGAAAAAAACTACATGGACTGCGTTATAAAGGGGAAACTCTACCATTCTGTAGCCTTCGGGATTATCCAAGCCATTGGGGATATTGGACAGATCATGATATTTGGGGTGAAGCAAATCTATTCCCTCAGTCAAAAAGCGCCGGCTGACCGACGCCGTATCTGCCTGTCTCCATGAGTGCCAATCTGCCAACGGTTCGTTTATCTTATAGAAACGCAGTAAAAGCCCGGCCAAAAATAAAAAAAATATAATAAAATTTGCTGTCTTTTTCATGATAAACAGTTTGCCATTTTTAAAGATTTAGATTTATGCCTTTTTTGCTTTTTCCAGTTTTATTGCTACCAGTATAAGCCCAAGCAAAGCCCAAAAAGTATAGGCCACTTTAGATGCTTCAAAAACATCGATATAAAAAGCGTTTACCAAAAGACCGGAGCATATGGCAATTCCTGCGGCCATAAATGCCAACATAAAACTGTCTTTGGAACTTTTCAGAGTCCTGGCAAATTTATATATAAGAAAAACTATTAATCATAAAAAGCTAAGGGTTCCAAAAAGGCCTGTTTCACCAAGCATGCGCAAATAGTCATTGTCGGTAGACTCGGCATAAGTAAATTCCCCTGCGTTTTCTTTTGTCAGAGTGGAATAGCCGGAACCAAGAATAGGATTTTCACAAAAGGCGGCTATGGCCCGCGGCCAAAGAGCATCAAGCCTAATGGCAGTAGATAAACCATATTTTAAGGCATTTTCCGAATAAGTCGGATATCTCATTGTGTATGAATAAGTGGCCTCGCCGGATTGTGTGGCTTCTATTATCACCGGCTCTGAGATCACATCAATCGGCCGGCCGCTTTTATCGTTTACATTTTCCACCACAATTTGTTTTTCTAAGCTTGGCATAATATCAGAAGAGACTACTGCTACCCCTTCGTCCGGAGATGGTTTTTTCCCTATCTGCTCTACCTGCTCACGTATATTTTTACGAAAAGAGTCAATCCCCAAAAGCTGGGCAAAGCGGTCTGACAAGTCGCCGAAAAAAAACATCACTGTCAAAGTGAAAAACATTACCAGTCCCCAGCGCCAAAAAGCCCAAAAAAACTTTTTACGAAATGCCAGCAAAAAAAATAAAACGGTCAAGGCCACCATGTAGCCGATAAAGGATGCCCGGGAAACAGTCAAAATAAGAAGCCAATATTCCAATAAAAAAAGCAGCCAGGCAGATAGGCTAAGCAATTTATTTTTTAGAAGAAGCGCCATGGCCAAAAGCAGGGTCGAAGTTATTAAAACATAAGCCGCCAAATCATAATGCCCGCCAAAGGTGGAGCTAACCCGGCCATGTTCCATCAAATACAGCTTTACCCCTTTGGCAAATTCCCTATTCATGGTAGAAAAAACCGGCCACAACATATATTTTTGACCATATCCATAAACAGTTACTCCAAATACAGCCAAAGCTACAAGCATGAGCATAGTCTTTAACTGCCGCATGTTTTCTACCGCGTAGTAAAAAATGAAAAAGAGGGACATATACTCTATCCTGCGGGCCAGATGCAAAAATGCTTTAGCTACATGGAGGGATTAATTCTGAGCCCCGTACTGCTCACTCCTGT
>CAYNBK010000042.1:0-7066 GCA_964395485.1 uncultured Pseudomonadales bacterium | reverse complement strand
TGCTTCAATATGAGGAGAAAATGCTTAATTTTTATGTAACCACTTTTGCTACATTGGCAATTATTTCCTATATATTGTTTGCTTTTTTACAGCCGTCTTTAGGTTACGATTCTTTTTTAGCACAATTTTTTTTATCTGTGAGTATGCCGAAAATGATCGAAAGAAAGTGGCTTCTTTTAAGTACGCCGCTTTTTGTTTTCGGTATTTCCCGCTATGCCCAGCTGGTGTATCTTGGTAAAGAAGGAGAAAGACCGGAAAAAATAATTAGCACTGACCTTTGGCTGGTGGGTTCTATAGCTATATGGGGGGTTTTAATGTTTGTTTTACTTTATCTATGAAATTTTATAAAAGATTTGTTTTTATATTAAAGGATAATTATATTTTGTTGGCCTTGCTGGTGATAGGCGGGTTTTTCCGTTTTTATAAGCTGGACTGGGGGAGCGGATATTTTTTCCACCCGGATGAGAGAAATGTCATAAGCCTTGCTATGAGTCTTAGTGTAAATAATTTGATCAAGGGAACTTTTGCCTACGGCAGTTTGACTGCGTTTTTTGCTTTCCTGGCGGACAGCTTTCGAATAAATGTTTTGCATGGGACCAATGCCAACAGTTTTGAGTTTACAGGAATTTTGCTAAGGATGGTTTCGGCGGTTTTTTCCTGTGCTACTATAATTACGGCTTATTTTTTTGTTAAAAGGTTTTTTAATAAAAAAGCGGCCTTAATATCAGTTTTTTTTATTGCCTTTGCACCGGGTTTGATACAGGCGGCCCATTTTTTAACTTTTGAAAGCTTGCTTACTTTTCTATATTTACTCAATCTTTATTGGCTATATTGTTTTTTCCAGATAAAAAAACTAAAATTTTTCTTTTTTTCCCTACTAACATTAGCTTTTGCATCAGCTCTGAAAATAAACTCAGCGCTTTTGCTGTTGCCCGGCTTGGCCGGACTGGCGTGGGTAGCTCATAAGAAATATAACCCGCTTAAACTATTAATTATATTTTTAGGCGGGATGATTTTGTTTATTTTAGTAACATTGCTTTTTTCGCCTTATTATTTAAGCAGAGACTTTATTAATATGCTTGTTTATGAAAAAGGCGTGGTCAGCGGCAGTTTAGACGTTTTTTATACTCGGCAGTTTATCGGTGCAAGGCCGGTAGTATACCAAATTTTTAGAGTTTTACCCTATATTTTCAGCCCGTTTGCTATACTAACGCTGATAGTGGTAATAGTGATGGGTTTTTCTTTTTTGCTCCGGAAAATTTTTTCAGAAACTGTACTGGGTTTATTTTCCCGCCTTTCGCGAAAGGCGGGACTAGCTTTTCTAGGGACTTTTCTTTATTGGTTGATTTTGTTTTTACCCAATGCTTTTTTGTTTTCTAAATGGAGCCGTTATATGATTCCGCCGCTCCCGTATTTATTGATAATGATGGCGCTTTTTATTGACAAAATAAAGGATAAATTAATATTTAAAGGCGTTGTGCTTTTTACGTCGTTTTTGTGGACCTTGGCTTTTATGTCGGTTTATTTTCAGCCGGATGTGCGGATTACCGCTTCAAAGTGGATATTTCAAAATATAAAAGATAAAAGCTATATTTTAAGTGAAACTGCAAATGTAGTTGATATACCGCTGTATACAGATGAAATAAGATCAAATAAGTCTTATACCATAAAAAATTTTGATTTTTATAACCTTGATTTTAACCCTAAATTGACGGATGAGTTGGTTGATTGGCTGGCAAAAGCAGATTATATTTTTATTCCCAGTAATAGGCTTTTTGCCGGAATGGGTAAAAATAAAGAAAAATACCCCCTGCTTTTTAATTATTATCAGCTGCTTTTTTCCGGAAAACTAGGGTTTGAAGAAATAAAAAAATTTGACTCTTTTCCACAGTTGCTTGGTTTTAAGATAAATGATGAAGGAGCGGAGGGAACGTGGACAGTATTTGACCATCCGGTTATACGTATTTACGCCAAGACAATGATATATTCAAAAGAAGGTTATTTACATATGCTAAGTGTTAATAAAATGGAATAAATTTCCCCTGCTTGCCGGCCTTTTTTTAAGAGATAGGTTTTTCTGCAGGTGTTTTTTAGGGTTATGAGTAAAAAAATAGTTTTGTTGGCGATAATGATACTGGCTGCGTTTTTCCGCTTTGCGGGTGTAAACTGGGATCAAAATCAGCACCTACATCCGGATGAGCGCTATTTGACTATGGTAACTTGGGCCATGAAGTGGCCATCATCATTGGCGGAATATTTGGATCCAGCCAAATCTATGCTTAATCCATATAATACAAAGAATAATTTTTTTGTCTATGGGGTCTTGCCATTGGTAATTAATAAGTATTTTTCGCAGTATGTAGTTTTAGAATCTTATGACTATAACAACATAACGCTTGTCGGACGTTTACTTTCGGCATTATTTGAATTGGGTATAGTATTTTTGCTTTATTTAATCGGAAAAGAATTATTTAAAAATAGAATTGCACTGTCAGCAACGTTTTTTTATAGCATTTTTGTTTTACCGATTCAGCAAGCACATTTTTTCACCGTGGACGCACCATTGGTTTTCTTTACCACTCTGTCTTTTTATGGTTTGGTGATTTTTCTGAAAAGCAAAGGCAGTTCTTTTCAAGCGCTGGTGCTGACTGGTTTAAGCTTGGGTTTGGGCTTGGCCTGTAAAGTGACAGCAGTCTATTTACTGCCTTTTATTACTTTGGCTTTTGTTTATTTGTGGTGGCAAAAAGCAAAACCGCTAAAACTATTGTCTTTTTTTATTATCTTGCTTTTTTTGATATGTAGTTTTTTCCGTTTGGCCGATCCGAGAGTTTTTGCTGGTGCCAATTGGTTTGACTGGCGGATCAACCTGACGTTTATCGATAATTTAAAACAATTGCAAGCTATGAGTGGGCCGGAGTCTTTGTCGCCACCTAATATTCAGTGGATTGCGACAAAGCCAATTATTTATCCATTGAAAAATTTTGTTCTATGGGGAGTTGGTTTGCCCTTGGCAGTAGTACTTATTGCCGGTTGGTTTTTTGCCTTTTGGTGCGCAGGAGAAAAGATATTGTTTTTACGAAATGGTTTTAAAGCGTTGAGAAAAGCATTTGATGTAAAGACTTTTGTAATGCTTTTAGCCTCTTTATGGGTTTTGTTTATTTTTGTCTACCAGGGAGTACAGTTTGCTAAAACCATGCGTTATTTTTATTTGATGTATCCGTTTTTAGCAATACTGGGAGCATATTTTGTCAATAAACTATGGGAAGATTTTAAAAAATATAAGCTGTTTTTTTGGCTTTATGGGTTGGTGGTACTGATTTATCCACTTTCTTTTATATCAATTTATCTTAAGCCGCATTCCAGGGTGCAGGCTTCGAATTGGATTTATGCTAATGTTCCCCCTGGATCCAGTTTATCCTGTGAGAGCTGGGATGATTGTCTGCCGGTGAGCCTTCCATATAAAAACAGCAGTATGTATAAATATAAGGTAGTGACGCTGAATATGTTCAACAATGATAAAGATTTTGATAAGTGGACAACAATAAATCAGCAGCTTAAGACAATAGATTGTTTGCTGATGTCATCAAATCGGGTTTGGGGATCTACAATGAAGGCGCCGGAATTGTATCCTAGAACCACGCAGTATTATAAGGATTTATTTGAGGGAAAACTGGATTTTCAGAAAGCGGCGGAATTTACTTCTTATCCTTGTTTTCCGCCGGTGGGTAAGCCTTGGTTTTGTTTTGATGACTCCGGAGCAGATGAAAATTTTACTGTCTTTGATCACCCGAAGGTATTGATCTATAAGAAGAAATAAGAGTATTTAATTAACAGTAATTAAATATAAATTATTGTTTTGTATACTGATTTTTGTACTTAAGTACTGAGTTGTATAAGTGTGAAAGCAGGTGTTATTTTCTGAGGTAATATAATAACCACTATCATTTAAGCTGCATTTTTCTGTATTGACACTGTTATCATATTTTTTAATATGTAAAGATGGATAAAAATATTGAGTTGCATCATTTATTGACAGATATGGATGAATTACATCTTGCGTAAAATATAGATTATTATGTGACTTAGAGAGAATAATCATGGGTTGTAGAGCTTTAATTAGCAACAAGTGCTGGTTGACCTGAAAGACTGTTAATACATTATAATGAAATTTTAGACCAGTTACCAATAAAATTAAATATAAAATAATTAATGAAATTTTTGATAGATTTATTCTTTTAATAATAAAACTAAAAATTAGCAAGAGTAGTGGGATTATAATAATGCTTCTATCCACCCTTTGTTGTAAATAATAGAAAGAATATCCTTCAGAAATTGTAGCAATGATAAAAGTGCCCGCTATCCAGAGGCAAAGGAAGCTGGCTTGCCAATTAATAAAAAATAATCCTATTAAAAAACTGATGGTAAGTATGTAAATCATAATTTTAGAAGAGTATGAGTGTTGCTCTGTTGTTATGAAAAGATTTTTTACTGCTGAAGCAAGGTCGTTTTTAAACACTTCAATACTATTGTTGGCTGCTCCTAGAATACGCATATCGGTACGATAAGAAAAGGAATGAATGAAGGTAATAGTTGAAATAACTAATATAGTGATTAGCAATAATTTTAAAACAGGGCCTTTTTTTATAATGTATAAGTGGATCATAGAAATAATAGCCAGAATTACAAAGGAGACAGAAGGAGTATAAGAAAAGATAAGGTATTGTATGGTTAGTGCCATAAAAATTATTAGAGAAACTTTACTATCGGATAAATACTGCAGAAAGAGACCAATATAAATAAGACTGATGCATATGGGAAAACTACTTTGTTCAAAATTATGAAATAAGCTGTAATTGACATTGTATATATGAATTAAACTAATAAGCATTATTGAGTTAATGATGTCGGCTTTTTTAAAATTACTGGTTTTTGATAAAAAGCCATAGGAAAAAAGAATAATACCTAGCAAGAAATAAATACTTCCACCAAGATTAAGAGCTGTTTGTGTTCTGCCCAATAATATTGTGGGTATGGATGTCAGATAAAATTGTTTAGCGGGGTAACCTAAAAAACAAATTTTTTTATATCCAAAATCAATACTATATTTTAAATGGTTTAAAGCACATGCGGTCTGTTGGGTAGTTTCTTCACTCAAATTCTGTGGTTGCGACAGGTTTATTAGAAGTAGAAGAAATAAAATTGATAAGGTAAATAAGGTAAAATAACTTTTGTATTTTTTTGATTTTTGAAATAATAACAGGAAATTTTTAACTGTAAGTATAATCAAAGGAATAAAAGATATTAACCAACTAATAGCTCCAATTTTTCCGAATATGGGTTTTAACGGTGTTAAGAAGTCAGCAGATATTATTAAAAGATATAAAATAAGCAGTAAAGCTAGTGATATGTAAGAAAAATTAAACTTTTTCATAGAAGGTCGGTATAGGTAAGATAAATAAGATCTTTGAACGGGCTGTACTCTTCTTTTAATGAGCCATTTGGTAGGGATTGTTGAAGTGTTTTGATAAAATCCAATTTCCTGGGATCAATAATAAAGTAATAATTTTGTTTAGATATGTTTTCTAAAGAAAAATTAGCCGATTGATTTATAAATACTATATCTTTGGGTTTTGATAGTGCATATTTAATTCCTTTTGGCTCTGGTTGACCCCATTCACCCCAACAGCAGGAGTAAATGAAAACACTTACATTATTTGGCAGCTTATCGATTTTTTCTGCGATTTTTCTACTAAAGGCAATATTATGATTGGGTAGTCCATCGGCATAATTATTAAAATAATTAACGTAATTGGTGTAAAAAATAAGAAATAAAGATGAGACAAGAAATACTGAGGCGATTATTTTTGAATATTTTTTTATATATTTAAAGACAGTAATAATACCAACAGCAACAATAATAGAGACAAAGGGGATGATGCCAGTAGATCTGGTGGCAGAAGGGATATCGTCAGGGTAATTTAAAACAAAAATAGAAGGTAAATTTAGCATGATGAAGGGCAAAAGGATAAATTGAAGATATTCTATTTTTTTTCGGACAAGAATTATTAAAAGACCTACTATAAAAAAAGTAGAACTGAGAATATCAATAAGTGGTTTTCTGACGGGATTTACTCTAAAAACGACATCTCCTCTGGTAAAAAACATTAGTGACTGATTTTTAATATTAACAATTAGTTTAATTAAAATATCCAAAGATTTGACCTTATTAAACATTTGACTGGAATGACTCCAGTAGGAAGCGGGATTTTTTACTATATATATAGCCAAGGGCAATAAGATTAAGATAAAAAAAGCAGTGTATATGCCGTATTTAGGAAGCAATTTTTGTATTTTTGATTTTACTAATATTTGCCAAATTAAAATTATAAGCATGATAAAAGGCATTATGCGGAATGCAGTGTAGGTATACATGCCAAAACCCAACATAGTACCAGCAATAGCAAAATCTATATTCTTTTTTGACTTTAAGGCCCGTAAAAACGAGTGTAAAGTTAGAATAACAAACAATGGAGTAAGAATGGTTCGAAACCCTAGTCGGCTAAAAACGATATGCCAGCTGGAGGTGGCTAATATAAATGAAGAAAATATAGCGGTTTTTTTATCAAATAAATTTTTTGTAAATAAATAAAGAGGAGGAATGGTACTTATGCCAATTAGGGCAGTGGTGATTTTTAAGCTGAGGTAGTTTAGTTTTGAAAGATGAGCTGTAATGGCAACAAGATAAAAGAGCATAACCTCGCGGCCGGTATTGGCGGGTGCAAATACTGGGAAATGACAAGATAGAATATTTTTAACATCGTCTAAATTAGCATAAATATCACCAAATATTTCACCTGGAAGATTGTCTAATAAGTAGAATCGTAAATATATTGCAGTTAAAATTATTAAAATTAAACAAAGGTTTGAATTAATTGTTTTCTTTAAAGCTACAATAGTCAGTTTCATAAAGTTGGATTGGCGTTATTTAGCCTTAATATATTGATTTATATATTAACCTCAATTCCGAAATGCTCTAATAGCCATATACCCAAAGATACAGTGGATG
>CAYNBK010000041.1:0-7138 GCA_964395485.1 uncultured Pseudomonadales bacterium | reverse complement strand
ATTTGATGCTTCATAAGAATTGTAGTCCATACTTTCCAGCAGAAACGGTTTAGTTAAAAATTTTTTCAGTCCTAGAATATTGGTAATCATTCTTTTAAGTAAAAAATCTTTGGTAAAAGGCTTGGTAATAGCGACGGAATGATGACCTTGATCAAACGACTGCCATTTTTCGGTAGAAGAGGTAATGTGGCTGGAATACCATAAAGTCCGTTTTAAATATTTTTGATAAATTTTTTGCGCTTTTGGTGAAGTCCAGTATTTAAGATAAATTTTCCGGGATGGTTGCGGATTGGCGTCATAAAAACGCTGCAAATGAAAAGAAATGAGTTTATTGTGCTTATCAAGTTCAGCTAAATTATTATCATTGATTTTTTTGATCTCGACAAAATCTATGAAATCTAATATATCTTTATCTAGCTCATATTCTTGCTGAGTCAAACCGATAAGTAATTTATTCATAAAATATTTATTTTATTTCCTTAGTATTTACCCCATATGAAAAATCAATTTCCTTATGCGAATGCAGGATTTTCGCTATTTCCCTGCGCAATAATTTGTATTTGGCTTTAGTTTTTGCCTCAAACTTGATCGTAATATAAGGGCCATTTTGGCTGGCGCGAACAATGGCCATTTCATTTTTAGTATCGGCTCTTATCCCATCAATATCAAGGTATTTAGCTGTCTTGCCAAACAGCTTTTTTAAATCTTTTTTTATTTTGCTATTAATAAAATTGAATTTAATCTCATCATCCAATCCTAATTTTATTTCCGGGCTGGAACAATATTTTGGCAGTTCGTCAATCGCCTGTCCGAGCGTAAAGCCCTTTCTGTCTAAAAATTGCAATAAGCGCAGGGAGGTGTAAGCTCCGTCATCATGCCCGTAAAAATTATCCATAAAGAAAAAATGGCCGGACAATTCTCCGCCAAATGGCGCCCTTTCTTCTTTAAGCTTTGCCTTGATAAAAGAATGGCCGGTTAACCAAATTACTGGTATACCGCCTGCTTGTTCAATAGTATCGGATGTTGCCTTAGAACAAAGAGTATTAAAGATAATTTTTGCACCTTTCATATAAGAAAGGATGTCTTTGGCAAAAAGAGCGACTAAAACATCATTCCAGGTTATCCGTCCATTTTCATCGACAATCCCAATCCGATCCCCATCCGTATCATAGGCAAAGCCAAGGTCTGCTTTTTCGATTAATACTCTTTTGGCCAGCCTTTCCATTACCCTGGCCTCGGTTGGATCGGCGGTGCCAGAGGGAAAAGTACCGTCTAGCCGGCAGTTTTGTTTTATTACTTGTATTCCAAATTCACTAAAAAGCTTGGGTGTAAATTTGCCCACCGGACCGTTACAGGCGTCAATTACCACTTTAAACTTTTTTTTCAAAGTGATCCTTTTTTTCATATCCTTAACATAAGCAGGAAAGGGCGAATCTTGTTTTAGTTCGGCCCTGCGTTTACATTTCAGGAAGCGCTTGCTTTTAATAATTTTTACCATGTCCTCAATTTCTTCGGTTACCAAAGTATCGGAAAAACCGGTGGCCAGTTTAAAACCATTGTACTCAGCCGGATTATGGGAAGCGGTAAGCATAATGCCTGCTTTGGCCAAATAGTGATATTGCGAAAAATACATCAGCGGCGACAGCCCGAGTCCATTGTCAATCACATCTATGCCGGCCTTAAGCAGTTCCTCCGTGGTATATCTGGCAAAATCTTTACCGGTTAGCCGGTTATCGCGCATAAGAACTGTCTGGGTAATTTGTCTTTCGTAAAGCAGGGTTGCAAAGGCCCTTATTATCAGCCTTACCGTATCCTCATTCAACTCTGTAGGTACAATACCGCGGATGTCGTATCCGCGAAAAATATTAAAATTTAAAGCACCCATATTACCCCCTTAAATATAGAACAGCACTTGGCGCTAACCAAGCTCGTCCTGAATTAATTCAAACAATATAACAATTTAACAATAATGCAATATATTTTAAATATCGGCCAGCCACAGGTCAAGGTGGTAGCGCATATCCATTTTACTTTGTCCGCTTTTTATTTCAAAGTCTATTTTGCCCAGTTTTTTATAAAGCATGACAAGATTTTCCAATTCAAAAGCACCTGCCTGCCCAACTAGCTTGCCTATTTGCCAAGGGGCACCGTTTAGCCCTTCCCTGCCTAGGCTTTTGGCTAGGATAAGCTCTCTTACTCTTCGGATAAGCATAAAAAATACCAACTCGACTGCGCTATCTTGCAGAAGTTTTTGATAAACAGGTAAAAACAGGCTTTGCTTCCCCGGACTTATACTGTCCAACAATTTAAACAAAAGGACCGGCAGTTTAAAGAGTTTGGTGCTCCAGCTCTTGGGTAGTTTACGCAGGCTTGTCACCCTTACGCTTTTGCTTTCCCAGATGATTATTTCCGGCTCTATATCCGTATATTTTTCCAAATAACTTATTATTTGGCTTCTTTCGTCCGAAACCCGCCGGCTGTAGACGTTTTCCAAAAATACTGCCTTCTTGCCGCCAAACAGGCTTTTGCTTTCGAGTGCTTGCTTCAGCATATTCAGGCTTAAATTGTCTTCAAGCCTGATAATCTCTTTGCCCTCACTTTTTGCTTTATCAAGCAAGGTCTGAAATTCTTGTCTGGACTTAGTTGGATTATCTCCATGCAGGACTATATTCATTGATTAATTTTAAACTAGAATTGAGAAATTTTATTAATGTACATTTTATAATATTTATTTACTGTCCATGCATCTACCTTAATGCCTCTGCCCCGGTGGGGGCGCAGTGCGCCGGAAAAAGTATGCGGTATATGCAACAGTTCGTGGATCAGCACTTTGGTTTTCTGCTCCCGGCTCAGTTTGTCAAAGCGGTGGCTTATTACTTCAATGCAATAGTGCGGCTTTATAGTAAGGGCTATCTGCCAAATAGAAGGCAGGCTCCAGATCCTGGCTATAGCTCTGGACTTGGATCCTTCACTGCGAAAGGCAATTACTTGCCCGGGTTTAATATGCGGAAAAATACCGGTTTTCAAAACACGGTTTATATCAGTTTTTATGCTTTTATCTATTTTAAATTCCATTTAATCAAATAATTTCCCTATATCTACAATTAAACACCTGACAGCTAAGCCCCAAAAGCTATTTTTTTTAGCTTTCCAAAAATACTTCTGCCCCGGGTTTTACTTTTTCACTAAGCTTTAAACCGGCGTCATCTCCGGCCTTTATATGGTCCACCTGTTTATGCTCTACTTGCAGGCTTTCAACTTTTTGGAGTATTTCCCTGCCTTTATCTACTATTTTTATATCATTGCCGACACTCAGTGTTCCCGAAAGCAGTTTCAATACCCCTACGCCCAGTTTTTCATAGTAGTGAGTTATAGTTCCTATCTTTAAAAACGTTATGCTGCTCACCCCCTTTCACTGTGCCGCTTGTTTTCTACCCTATATCAGCCTTTCCTGCCTGGCAGGAGCTTTTACCTTTAGGTACTGGTAGCACTTTTCTGTTACTACTCTGCCTCTGGGAGTTCTTTTCAGAAGTCCTATTTTCAAAAGATATGGTTCAATCACTTCTTCTATGGTTTGGATATCTTCGGATATAAGGGCGCCGATTGTATCCAGTCCTACCGGTCCTCCCTGATGTTTGTGGACAATATTTTTCAAAAGCTTAAGGTCGATCCGGTTTAAGCCAAACTCATCTACTCCCAGCTCTCCGAGCGATATTTTTGTCAACTCCCGGTTTATACCTTTGGCTCCTTTTACCTGGGCAAAATCGCGGATGCGCTTTAGCAGGCGATTGGCTATTCTGGGAGTTCCGCGCGAGCGTTTGGCAATTTCGCTAAGCGAACCTTCATCTATTTCACTTTGTAAAATTCTGGCAGTCCGGGCAAGAATTTGCCGCAGTTCGGCCTCGGTGTAGTAGTTCATCCGCTCAACAATGCCAAACCTGTCTCTCAGCGGCGAGGACAGCAAGCCCGCTCTGGTGGTAGCGCCGATTATGGTAAATTTTTTCAGATCCAGCCTTAATGTACGGGCGGATGGCCCCTTGCCTATTATTATGTCGTAGCAAAAATCCTCCATCGCCGGGTAGAGTGCCTCTTCTACCACTTTATTCAAGCGGTGTACTTCATCGATAAACAGGATGTCGCCGGTATTAAGATTGGTCAGGATAGAGGCTAAATCTCCGCTTCTTTCTACTGCCGGGCCGGAGCTTATTATCAAATTTACCCCAAGCGATTTGGCAATCACATGGGCCAGGGTGGTTTTTCCCAGACCGGGCGGACCATAAAACAGCATGTGCTCCGGCGGTTCTTTGCGTTTTTTGGCGGCTTCGATATAAACGAGCAAGTTTTTTATCACTTTGCTCTGGCCGATAAACTCTTCAAAGCATTTAGGCCGCAGTACATTCTCGGTCTTTTTTTCCACCGGCGGTTTTTTTAAACCCTTTTTTTCTACCTTTGTATCTTTACTGCTTTGGATTGTCATACTCTTTACTTCCCTTACTTTAATAGCCTCAACGCTTCTTTTACCTGTATGTCCAGTTTTGCCTTGGGGTCAATAAGCGGCAGTACTTTTTTTATTTCCGGCTGAGAAAAATCCATGCTTTGCAGTGCCGCCACGAGTTCTCCTGCCCCTTCCTGTTCTTTTTTCTCCTTTTCTTTGGCCAGTGCCTTAAACTGGCTTCTTAGCTCGATCACTATTTTTTGGGCGGTTTTTTTGGCAAGTCCTTTGATAGCCAGAAAAAAATCAATATTTTGTGCCTCTACCGCTATTTCAATTTCCTTGGCATTGTTGGACGATAATACCAAAAGTGCTGTTTTTGGCCCCACTGAAGAAACTTTTAATAGTCTTTCAAACATCAACTTGTCTTCAAAATTTTCAAAACCGATAAGCGTTATATTATTGTCCCTGGCCGCGGTATATACAAAAAGTTCGACGCTTTCGTTTATTTTGGGAAGGTTTTTATCCAGCCATTTTTTGCCCACCAACAGCTCATAGCCGACTCCGTTTACGTCAACTATTATCCGGTCGTTGTTTTGTTTAAGCAGTTTTCCCTTTAAATAAGCAATCATGGTTCTATGTTTGTATTATACGCTCCGCAGATAGCCACTGCCAAAGCATCAGCCGCATCATCCGGCTTTGGGATAGATGGCAGATTTAGCAGTTCCTTTACCATTTTCTGTACCTGTATTTTTTCTGCCTGTCCATAGCCGGTTGTATTTATTTTAATCTGCAAAGGGGTATATTCACGGATGCTGATGTTGGCAATTTCTGCCGCCAGCATTACTACTCCCCTGGCCTGTCCAACCAGCATTGCCGTTTTGGCATTGGTATTAAAAAATAGTTTCTCGATACATACTATTTCCGGATAATATTTTTCTATAAGCTCATTAACATCGTCAAACAGTATCCTTATTCGTCTGGCTAGTACTAGCCCGGCCTTGGTACTTATTGCTCCATAATCTATTGCTTTAATGGCTCGGTCCTTTTTTTCGATTATTGCCCAGCCGGTGGTAGCCAAGCCAGGATCAATCCCTAAAATAATCATAGCTCATCCTAGCAAAAAATATATGAATTTAGAACCATCATTTCCCCCCTGGCCCCGTTTTCCAGTATTTTTGCTCTCGAGCGATCTATGCTACAATAAATTAATGAAATCAAAAACAATTTCCGACTATCAAAAGGAACTCCGCCAGATTGATAAGAAAAAAGGTGATGATTATACCTCTATGCTCCTTCTGGCAATTGTGGAAGAGGTTGGAGAAATGGCCAGAGCATATTTGGCCATGAAGGGCCGTAAACCAAGAAACAAACGCGCTCAGCAGGACGAAAGCTACAAACAGGAAATGGGAGATGTGATAGTGGCTATTATGAAGCTGGCTAATTTAAGGGATATAAACCTGGATGAACGGATCCGCTATACCCTGCAGAAGATCAGAAAAAAAAGGCAGATAATATAAAATTATATTTTCTTCAGAAGTACCGTAGATGGAAAAAATAGAAAAGAGCATAAAAAATTTTTTAGTACGTGTTAGTGAGTCTTCGGCTTTATACCTATTCAGCAGAGAAATTGCTTTGGGAGCTTTTCTGAGCTTTATTACTGTTATATTTTTTATAAAACTAACCGACAGGGTATTTGATAGGGAGCTGGTTCTTTTTGACAACACGGTAATGATTTTATTTTATCAACTGCGAAATCCGACCCTCACTAATGTTATGAAATTTTTCAGCTTTATTGGCATGGATGCGCTGTTTTTCACTTCAGCTTTTATCCCATTGTTTTTTTATTGGAAAAAACGCAAGCGCGAGGCGATATTGTTTACCATTATGATACTTCTTGGTACTGCCGCAAACAATATTTTAAAACTGGCCATGCACCGTCCCCGTCCTGCTCTCGCACCATTGATATTTGAGCATACTTACAGTTTCCCCTCCGGCCACAGCATGAACTCCTTTATTTTTTTTATGACACTTGCCTATTTTTATTATCATTTTACCCACAAGAAAAAGGTCAGCCTGATTGCCTTTGCTGTTTCAGCAGTTATGGTTTTTTGCATTGGCATCAGCCGGATTTATCTTGGCGTGCACTATCCGAGCGATGTTATAGGCGGATATCTGGCTGGTTTACTATGGCTGCTTATTGTTCTTTTAGTGGACAAAGCGATAAGTTTTTTTCAAGTTCTCAACTATTTGCTCAGGAGCTATTCTTAAAATCACATCTTTTGCTATATTTTCACCGGTTAGACCCAAAAAATTTAAAAAAAATAATTTAGGGGGGTAATAGCTGAAGAAACAGATTCAGCTAATGATGATCGCTGTTCAGGGTTAAGTTTAACAATCTTATTGGTAAGGGCATAAAACATTAATAAATCATAAGGACGAGATTCTAAGTGTGTTAGCATTTCATCGGTTGTTAATTCGGGGTAAATTAGTTCATGTCTAGAATGGCCAATACCCATAAAGGTATCAGCCTTTTCTGTACTGTTAATTATTGCAAAATTAAGAGGAGCCCTTCCTTTGGATAGCCCGTATTCCCTAAGTCCTTTATGAAAGGCCCTTAGTTCTGTTTCTAGTTGTGTAGTTATAGAATTAGGTTTTAAGGCTGGGCAAGTTTTAACTCTCCGGGAGTCGTAATATCAACATTAT
>CAYNBK010000040.1:0-7395 GCA_964395485.1 uncultured Pseudomonadales bacterium | reverse complement strand
CCGCTTCATTTCCCTTTCCAAAAGGTGACGGATATATACAGCTCTGGGGATTTTTTTTGTTTTAGCTATATGTCTTAGAAAATGATTTATTTTGGGAGTAACAAAAAAAGTAAAACGGATGTCAATGTTATTTTTGGCTTCTTCTAAGGCATCGGCCAATACTTCCTTCAAATCGGCCTGATTATACTCCAGCATTCGCAGGCGATCGCTCTTAATAGCTGAAAAAAGATATGGTCTTCGTCCGGCTTCGTGCAATAACAACACCGGCTTGCCAAAATCAAGCGCCAGATTTACGCTATATCCGATGCCCAAAGAGTGGCGGGAAACTTCAAAAACACAAACATCAGCTGATTTTATCTGGCTCACCATTTTATGGTAAAAAGCTTTTTCTTCTCCCGGAGTACGGTGATAAAACTCGTCTGCATTGGCTTTGAGTAAAAAATCAGAAGTATGCTTATAGCCCAAATCTTTTACTATACAGTAAATTTTTTGGAAGGCATCTTTGTAGATTTTTTTTGCCCTCATAGAAGAGGAAAAATATATTTTCATAGTCCCCTTAAAAAACTCTAAAGCGAAGAATATTTTTTGTTCTTCTTCATATCATCTTCAATTAAGCGGCGCAAGTATACTGCTCGCGGTAGTTTGCGGTTTTTTACCACCCAGTCCAGATAAGCTCCAATGCCGGGAGAAATAAAAAAGTTAAAACGGACGTCCATTTGTTCTTTGGCTTCTTCTATCGCCAAATTTAGAACTTGTTTGATACTGTTCTCTCTGGAATTATCCATAGAATAACTATAAATTTGAATTTTTTCCATTGGCATACCCCTCAATGTATGAGGAGCTAATCCCTTATTCATCTCATACAGTACAATAACTGGCTTGCCTTTCTGCTGAGAAACCATAATTTCATATCCAATACTTATAGACGGTTTTGTAACCTCTGCAATAATAAAGTCAGACTGTGTAATCCACCTTAACATCTTCTTTACATAAAGTTCAGACTCCTCTGGTGTTTCTTTTTCCACATCTTCGATCTCTCTTTTTATTACGTGGTCTGTAATCGAACTATGGCCCATTTTATCTAAGAGGCCAATAATTGCTTTATATGCTTCTTTATTTCCGTCCAAAGAACCAAAAAAGTGATATTTCATATTTGCCTTTTTTAATTTTTAGATAATAAAATTATAACAAAAAGCTCACCTATCTACAATGTGGCGTAATGCTACTTCAGGTACTGTACAATAATCAAAAGGGCAATACTCTGCTTTTATTAACGGTGAAAAGGATCCCTCCACTAAATTTCCTAAAGAATTTGCTCCGTTCCTTCCAATTTCATAGGCTTCATGGCAAGTAAATACACCACCATCGGGGTTTACTACAAAATAATTTAACCCAGCGCGACAAAGTTTTCCTTGATAATGTCTTTTGTTGTTAAATCCCAGCGGAGAACGATCAGCGATTAGCGAACTCATTACTTTTAACTCCCTGTCAGAATATTGATAAAATTTCCTTCCATATTTTCCTATTCTGAACAACTGAAAATGCAAAAGGATATTTTTATAATTTCCCAGTTTGCTTTTAAATAATTTTAAATATTTAAAATTATGAGGTATCAAAATTAAATTAATTTTTATTGGAGTTTTTTCCAAACCCATTTCATTCATAAATTTTCTAACAACTTTTATTTTGCGCATGAAAGCTTCAGCTGGGATATATTGGTGATGCCAAGAAAAACTTATTCTATTCAGCCTGTGGTTTATTAGTTTAATAAACTGACAATAATTACTTAATGGAAAAGTAAAGTTGCTTGTAATTGTAATTGGAAAAGTAGATTCTAGAGCTATTTTGGGTGTAATTAATTTAATAAAATTTGGGATAGAAAACACTTCTCCTCCAGTTATTTTTACTAAACATGTATCTTTAAACCTGCTTTCAATCTCATCAATTATTTTATCTATCACTTGTCTGGGGGGATGTTTTTTTTTGTCATCAAGCTGAAAACACTCAGAGCAATTCAAGTTACAGCCATACGTCACATTCCATACAATAATTATTTTGTTTTGTTTTGTTTTGTGCTCCATTTAATACTTCCTCCTGCCTTCAAAAGCCCGGGCCAAAGTCTGCTGGTCGGCATACTCGATGTCCGCTCCGGTAGGAAGACCGCATCCCAAGCGGGTAATGCTAATATTTTCCAAACTCTTGTCTCTGCCTATCAACTGCTGTATATACATGGCAGTGGCCTCGCCTTCCACCGTCGGGTTGGTGGCAATTACCATTTCTTTTACCCCGCCTTCTTTCAGTCTGTGAATGAGCTGCGGTATAAAAAGCTGTTCGGGCAAGATATTGTTCAAAGGATCTATCAACCCATGAAGAACATGGTAAACTCCGTGGTAAAAAGAACCCCGCTCAATGGCCAGAATATCCAGCGGCTGCTCTACCAGACAAAGCAAATCATGCTGTCTACCCTTGTCTGCACAAATAGAGCATGGGTTTTCTTCGGATACGTTAAAGCACAACTTGCACTGCTTGGTATTTTTTTTCAGATTGGCAAGGTTGGCAGCAAAATTTTCCAAATAATCTTGGGGCGTGTGTAATAAATAGAATACCAAGCGTTCGGCCGTTTTCGGGCCGATACCTGGTAACCCCTCAAATGAATCTATCAGCCTACGAATAGGCCTGGCTAGTTTAAACATAAAAAATTAGGGCACATACTTATTTCATCCCGCCTAAAAGCCCGCTCAGACCTCCGCTCATTTCCTGCATTTTTTTGGCCGCTACTTCCTGAGATTTTTTAAGTGCCTTATTCAAGACTTCCAACACGCGCAGATTTTGGGCACCGTCTATTTCCAAAACCTGGACTTTCTGATCTCCGCTTATTCTCACTCTGACTCCATTTTCATCTATTTCTATTATTTCTTCTGCCAATTGTTTTTGGATTTTTAAAGCTTGGTCCCGCATCTTTTTCAGTTCAGCAATTTGTTTAAATTTATCTCCTATACTCATTTATGCTTCACCCCCCTTCAAAAAGTTCTTCCGCCGTTTTGATCAAGTCTTGATCATCGGCAGACGAAACATCTTTTTTTTCACTGTATTTTACTGTCTCCGGTTTTTTCTGCCCAAGGATGAAACAAACCCTGCCTTGAAAGCCAAATACCTCCTGCAGGGTTTCAACAAGCAGCTCATAAACTTTGGCGCTCTCCAACTTTGACTTGTGAAACTGGTAAAATACCTCTATCAAAAGCTCCTCTCCGTCTAGTGATTTGGGCTTGGCTGAACGTAGCAGGGCCGAGGCCGAATGATTTTTCGGCTTTAAGGCCAAAAGCAAATTTTCCCAGCCTTTTTCAAAATCTTTAAAACTGCAGTTTATCTTTTTTGCTTTTGTTTTAATTTCCTCCGGCAATCGCCTGGCTTCCTTTTTCAAAAACACCGGCTTTTTCTCTTTTTCAGGTATAACTTGTTTTTCTTCTGCTCCGGGTAAATAATCCAAAACTGCCAGCTCCAATGGCAAACTCTCGATAGGACTTTGTTTCGTCTGGCTGGCGGCACGGCTAAACAGGCTGATTAATTTTTTTATCTCATCGCGGGCAAAAATAGCCTCGTCTTTTTTTGTCAGGCCAAAACTGGAAAGGAGCATATCCCGTAAACCTTCAAGTATATCTTTTAACAAAAGCTCAGGGCTTAAGCCGCCGTCCAAAACCTGCCACAGCCATAAAATGGCTTCTTTTCTTTTTTCCCGGGAAAGCAGAAGCCAAAAATCATCTAGGCTGCCGGCGGCAAAGGAGCCAAAAAGCTCCTCTACATCTTTTTTCCGGATAGATTTTGTTTTAAAAGAAAGCTGTTCCAGTATTTTGTGAGCGTCACGGAAGCTGGCATCCGAACGCCGGCTTATTTCATCAAGTGCATCCTTGTCTATCTTTAAACCCTCTCCCTTAACGGCCCTCTCCAAAGAACGCGCCAGTTCCTCTTTGCTTGGCTTGCCAAAATTTACCCTCATCACCCGGGATAAAATAGTTCCGGGTATTTTTTCCGGATTGGTGGTGCATAGAATAAAAACTGCATGATGTGGCGGTTCTTCCAGGGTTTTCAGAAGCGCATTAAACGCTTCATTGGTAAGCATATGGACTTCGTCAATAACATAAACTTTGTACCTTAGGCTGGATGGTAAAAGTTTAATGTTTTCCCGCAGACTGCGGATATCGTCTATCCCGCGGTTTGAAGCCGCGTCTATTTCAATAAGGTCTATCGGGTTTTGACCACTCAACTCCAGGCAGGCATCGCATTTTTGACAGGCTTCAAACTCCCCCTTTTTAAGGTTTTTATCCCTATTTTGGCAATTGATGCTCCTGGCAAAAATACGGGCGGCGGAGGTTTTCCCCAAACCCTTTGGACCGGAAAAAAGAAAAGCGTGCGGGATTTCGTCTTTTTTCAGTATTTGGGCCAATAACTCCCTTACGCGCGCCAAATCCAAATCAGCTACTTTGTGCGGCCGGTATTCTAAATAAAATGTCATTCTTTAAAAAAAATAAATTCTAGGCTTTAAACTATTTATTCGTGGTGAAAACCAAGCAAATGCTTCAGTCCGTGCAAAACCAAAAACTCCACCTCCGCATCGACCGTACTCCCTTTCTTCATCGCCTGCCTTATAGCCCGAGGGTAAGAAAGCACAATCTCCCCCAGCTCAAGCCCCTTGCTTTCTTTCACAGCCGGCCAATAGTGAGTTTCTTCTTTTTTACCTTTTTCAAAACCAGACATAGGAAAAGACAACACATCGGTCGTGCCGTCATGCTTCATAAAACGCTGGTTTAAGAGCTTCATTTTCCTATCGCCGACAAAAAATATACCAAGCTCGTAGTCTTCTTTTATGCCTGATTCGTACAAAAAATCTACCACCCTGCGGCGTAAATTTTTTCTGTCAACCGGATAACGCGAGTGTGAAGAAATAAGAATTTTGCGCATTTGTTTTATTTAGGATTTACGCTTCTTGCGGCGCAATTCCTTTTGTTTTTCTTTTTTCTCCACCGAAGGTTTTTTATAAAACTCCCGTTTTTTAATCTCGGCGATAATATCTTCGACCATCACTTTTTTCTTGAATTTTCTTATTACTTGATCGTTGGTGTCGTTTGGGCCTGCTTTTATAACTGTTGCCATGGAACATAAAACACCTCCCCTCAAAGATAAGCTCTAAATCCTAATATTAAATTTACACTGTTTTAAAATTTGAATTTTAATAACTTAGATTTGTTTAATCTTTAATATCTAGAATTTAGGATTAATTTAGTTGATATTTTTAATAATTTTAATTAACTCTGTCTGGCTTAACTGGCTGGGAACCATCTTTGGATTTTTACTTGATCCATTTAAAATAAGCCTGCCGGAACTATGGAAAAACCAATTCACGTCCGGTTCTTTTTTTTTCAACATCAGGAAAATTTTTTCCAAGTTCAATGTCAAATCCGGCCTTGCGCCTATTTTCAACAAGCCTGTCTTGGAATCATTTCTTACCACTACATTATACCCCATCTTTTGTCCGAGGTGAAGGGTCTCCGGATTGCCTGAGTCGACAAACAGTGTCTTTCCCCAGATAGTCTGTATTTTTATACCTTTGGCCAACTCTTCTTCTGCCGACAGCTTGCTTCTAATGGACTGGAAAATACCGGTCAGGCAGACCGAACCGAAATCCACCAGTCCCTGATCATCCAGCTCGTTGTCTATTTTAAGCCCATTGAGGATATCCGGCAGTAGAAATTGATAGCGATCGTCATCTGCCTGCGGCCAAAGGCATTCTTTAAAATGGTCCATTTCGCAGACAATATTCACCAAGCGCTCCAGTATCTCCCAGTCCTGACTGCCTAATTGTTTTTTAATGCTGTCCAAAACCAAACTGGACGCACAGATGCTGTCGTCTTTAAACTGATGGTGGTCAAACTTTCCCAAACCTGTATCTACATGCACTATCTGTTTATCGCTGTCTACCGGCTTGCCCTCGAAAGTCTGCCCTGCCGGCACAAAATCCACCCGCGCGTTTTTATATTCCTGCAGGCCAAATTTTTTTAAAAGCCACACTGCGCAAATAGCATCAATGTCCGGGTTAAAATGGGTGATTATTAACATAATTGTTTCTTTTTACATGAAAAACTAATTTTTTTCTGCATTTTGAAATACCTCTATTATATTTTTTACGTCTTTTTGCTCACTTTTATCTTCTGTTCGTTTTTTCAACTCAATCATATCTCCGGTTTTGACGGATACCACCAGCCGGTAAGGAATACCTATCAGATCAGCGTCAACAAACTTTTGGCCGGCCGATACTTCCCTGTCATCCCAAAACACTTCTATCCCTTTTTCCTGCAAAAGGTCATAAACTTTTTCTGCTTTTTGTTTTACTGCCTCATCTCCCAAATGGATCAAATGAACTTGAAAAGGTGCTACGCTCTCCGGCCAGATAATACCATTTTCGTCGTGGTGTTTTTCTACCATTGCGGCCATAGTACGGCCCAAACCAATACCATAACAGCCCATATAATAAGGCCTTTTACAACCATCCTTATCGACAAATTCCGCCCCCTTCATCTTTTTGCTGTAATAATAACCCAACTGGAAAATATTTCCCACCTCTATCCCCTTTTTCATTTTAAGCTCACCTTTTTTGCATTTTTCACAAGCATCACCATCTTTTACATCTGCAATATCAGCTAAAGTATTGGTAGCAAAATCCCGCCCATAGTTGACGTTTATAGGGTCGGTGGTTTTGGTTTTATACCCTCCAATTAGATTTTTGGCATCTTTTAATACCAGGTCGCCAATGTAAATAACTCCTTTATGACCCCAGGAGTGAATCGCACCTTTATATGCGCCTATTTTTTTAATGTCGTCTTTGTCGGCCGGAGACAAAGATGAAACTTTCAAAACTTGTGCTAGTTTTGTTTCATTAACCTTTAAATCGCCGGTAACTACAGCGATCACCAGCTTGCCGGTATTTGTTTTATATATAACATTTTTCAAGAAATTTTCCGGCGGCAGTTTAAAATAGCTTGACATTTGAGGAATAGTCATGATATTCCAATCTATCTTAATTTCCTTGTATGGTTTTAATGGCTGCTTATTGTTGATTTTTTTTCTGATGAATTTTGCTACTTCCGTATGGGCCGCATAATTACATTTGTCACAGATGACGTACTTACTTTCGCCAGCCGCCGAATCCACTACAAACTCATGGCAGTAATCCCCCCCGATATAGCCGTTATCTGCCTCTACTGCTTTGCTTTCCAAACCCAGACGTTTAAATATTCGTTCGTAAGCACTCCAATAGCTTTGGTACGTTTTTTTGAATTTTATTCCATCGCGGTCAAAAGAATATGCATCTTTCATCACAAATTCGCGTACCCGCAGCAAACC
>CAYNBK010000039.1:0-7469 GCA_964395485.1 uncultured Pseudomonadales bacterium | reverse complement strand
AAACGAAGTTTGCCTTATAAAATTCTATCGGGCGTAAGCCCGTAGTAGTTTAATTGTTTTGTCTCCAAGCAATGTTTGGCAGTTGAGGTTGGAGTAAAATGGGGGGTGGCGTTGCGCTGGGTTTTGGTGGCTTTGGAAGAAAGCATAAAAGAAATATTCTCCCGCATGGCTTGCTGTAAATTTTTATAAGCAGGGATAGTGTGCAGACAGAAGGAATTGAGAAGTAGTAGTGCAATTCGAGGAGACTGAAGACAACTGATAACTCTTTTTCCTTCTTACCCGCAAGGGGAAAGAGGTAAAGGTTTTCCGATTTTTCAGGGGAAAATTATCATTTTTTTGTCCTAAGGGTCTGGGACAATTTTGTATAAAAATTATTTCGAGTTTTATAATATTTCCAGCACTGAAGTAGTAAAAAAAAGGGTAGTTCTTACCTAAGCTGAAAATTAGTAAACTAGTGCCGCTTTTCATTCGATAGTTTAACAAAAATAACGCTTGACAAATAGTAACTTATAAATTACAATGTAAAGCATATAGTGTATAAAAAAGATGAAGAAAAAAGTATTTTTAGATAGGAATGCAAAAAAAGAATTAGATCATTTTTCCGAAAACGTAAAAGTTGAATTTGAGGCTTACTTTGAAATATTAAAAAATGAAGGAAGGTTAACACTTCCTGAAGCCAAGAAAGTAACTAAAGATCTTTTTGAGCTGAGAGTTAAAATTGGAGGAGAATATCGAGGTTTTTATGCTTATATCGGAAAGATGTATATAATTATTCTTCATTTTTTCAAAAAAACGACACAAAAAACTCCGATTAAAAATATTAAAACAGCCAAAAGGAGGCTGGACAAATATGAATAAAAAAATTCAAAAAGCATTAAAAGCAGGTGATTTAGTTGATTTTGAGGAAGTATTTGAGAATTATTCTGATGCGAAAAAAGAAAAGATAATTAAAAGAGCGGGGTATTTAAAAACCGCTATTGCATTAAGAAAACTGAGAAAGCAATTAAAACTTTCCCAGCAAAAGCTGGCAGAGAAGATGCATGTTGAAAGAGAATATATTTCCAGAATCGAGAGCGGCCGACAAAATGTTACCATGGAAACTCTTTACCGGATAGCCGAGGCTGTAAACAAAGAACTTGAGTTTTGCTTTAAGTGAATAGAGATACTGTTTTGGATATGGTATAAATTTTGTACTATATCAGAAACAGTTTATTGGTACCGGAATAATAAGGGTGTTGTTTAGGGATTTCCGTCAGGAGTTTGATAGTATTGTTTTTCATTTTGTTCCACAATTATTAAATATTTTTACTAATTCTAGAATATTTGTTTAAACTATATAAGTTTGTTAATGATGTTTATGTAGTTCTTGGCAAAGTCAGTGACAAATTGTTCACCTTCAATGAAATTTTGCAGATCATAGATTAGTTTTTTTGCGGTTACTGATTTTATTACTTTATTTTTTAAAGCGTTTTTGAGCTGTTTTTTATTTGAAATACCCGTCTTTTTTTTAAGCAGCTTCCAGTTGGGTTCGATTTTGTTTTGTAAATACCAGTATAGATCATAAAAATCTCTTCCTTTTATGTCAATTTCATCGTTTTTGCCTTTTAGCCAGAGCCTATTGAGAAGAGCGTTGATTTTGCCTGACATAAGGGTCGGAAGATCATAATGACGGGCAATAAAATTGTAACCGTATTTTGAAACAGGGGTGATAGCAAGACCGGCATCCTGATCTTTTTTCCCGCCGGGCTCTATTTTTACATATAGTTTATCGCTTTCTGACTGATTAGAGACACCAAGTTCGCGAAGCATTGGAAATTTAAGATACAGTCTTATTGTTGATTGTATTTTTGTTTCAAGCTCAGGAAAGTATTTACCTCTGATTTCTTTTGATAAATATGAATTCAGGTTATTAAGAAATCTTTTTTTGTCAGTTTTCGGACTTAAATCAAAGTCAAGATCTTCGGAAAGTCTTGGAAGTCCATAACATATTCTCAAGCATGAACCGCCGGTGAAAATAAGGTTTTTATAATCTTTATGATTATATATCAGAGATAAAACAAGGTATTGAATATATTCCTTAAGATAGTTAAGAATAATGGCAGTGTTTACACCTTTTTGCCTTTTTTCATCAGCAAGTATTTTCAGCTCTTTTTTAAGCATAATATATTTTTTCAATTAGTTTGATTAGCTTAAATACCCTTTGGCTTTTTGATTTTTTTACATAATTGATCAGGGATTGGAATTCTTTTTTTGTCATATTTTCCCAGTTAATGCGAAGTTCTTTTACGGCTTTTTCACTGATTAAAGTCTCTTTTAAAAATTTAAGATAGAGAAAGTCAAAAACAGCTTTTGCTTTTTCTGCTTCCGATATAAAGGCATTATTAAATCGTTTAGTAAAAAAGCCGCGGTAAAGTTTGGGAGTTATTGACTGATAAGTAAACAGACCGAGTTTGTTTTTGAATATTTTGGTTTTTTTTGTGGTTACGCTGGTTATATTATAAACTGCTTCTGTCAGAAGGCCGTATTTGTTCATTATGTATTCTGTTGACAGATATGATGGTTCATAGATTTTATTGCTGATATATTCAAGATAACTTTGTTTGCTCCCTTCTTGCTCGTACCTTTTTTTCAGAAGATACAAACCTTTTTTAACTTGAATTATTAAATCGTTTTTTTTCCAGTACTTGAGATTTGTATTTAGATTTTCTTCATCTTTTTCCATTAAAAGAAGATTTTGTTTAGAAAAAAGAAGCAGGCCAGATAGTTGATTAAGATTGTTTTTTTTCATAAGTAACTGTTTCTGAATTAGTATAAAAATTATACTAAATAGGAAACAGTGAAGTCAAGGATTTATTTTAGTTTTTTTGTCTACAAGCAATGTTTGGCAGTTGAGGTTGGAATAGAGGTAGGGAGCCGCATCGCGCTGGGTTTTGGTGGCTTTGGAAGAAAGCATAAAAGAAATATTCTCCTGCATGGCTTGCTGTGAGCTTTCATAAGCGGATTTTGCTGTTTTTTGCTGGATTAATGCGGTCGGGACGAGGTTTGAAGGTTCTAAAAATAGCTTGGCAGTATTGTCTTTGAGCGGTTTTTTGACTTGTTTGGCTGTGTAGCAGAGGAAAAAATCCTCTTTATAGCCGATAAAGGCTTTGGCGCCGGCCTTTACCATAGCCGGTCCCAGTTTTGCTCCGGCTTGGCAGGAAACAGCATAAACCAGGGTGCCTTTGGCCAGCTCTTCGTTTTTACCTGTCTCAAGCATGGGCGAGTTGTCGTAGCCGGTTATTTCAGTGCGACTGCCATGGCCGTTAAGAAAGATAAAGCCGGGCTTTTGCTTCAGCGCCTTGGTGAAGTTTTTTAGATTAGCTTTTTTTCCCTTCAGGTCGGTGTATTTTAACTTGGATTTTTTGGCGGTTTTTAATACCTCACCGGCCCAGGCGTAAAGGTATTTAGTCGGCAAGTCATGGTTGGGACGGGTGATAAGAAGAGAATTCATAGAGTTTTAGTGAAAATACTGATTTATTGCTTTTTTTCATTTTCACCTCGGGGGAGTCGTCTTTGCCTTCGGCCGCGCGCCACCCCCGAGGTGCAGCTACTGGCTTATCCATAAATTTTTCCTGAAGCCAAGGCTTTAAGGTATTTTAGCTGGATATTGATTATTTTCCGGCCGAGTTTATTTTCCTGTTTTACGCTTTCCAGCATTTCTTTTCTGCTGTAGTTTTTGCCGCCAGAGCTTATTTTCAACTGCTGGGATGCGGCCTTTAGCCGTTCGATAACCAGTTCTTTGATTTGGGGAGAGATGGGTTTCATGACTCTATTGTTAGATTGCTAAATTGTTATTTTTAAAAATATATTTTGGCGATAGAGTTTATTTTGCTTGCTTACCTCGCAAGGCGCGTCCTGCCGTTTTGTTGCCGATGTATGCCCCCGGGTTTACGTCCTGCTATTTTAATATCCCCAAGGTAGAAAGCTGATCCAGTATTTGTCTGCTTTTTGGCGTGTCGTTTTCTATTTCAATTTTGGCCGCGCTCCAGCTAATCGGTTCGTGTTCGATAACAACAATAATCTCACTTCTGACGGATAATGGAAGGTTGGCATAAATTTGGAGGAATTTTTCTCTGCTGGCCATAGCATTTATTGTAGCAAAAAGTGAGTGATATTAATACCCGGCTTAGCTTTTATGACAAATGTATAATATGCGACCGCTTGCCTTTTATTATACATTTGGTGGTTTATTTTTTTGCGTATATGTTTTTATTAGGCCGGAGAGGTTTCGCAGGCGTTCGATAAAAAGGGAAGGGAAGTGGAGGGAGATATAGCCTGCGGGATAGTGTTTGAGAATAATGCGGATCCAGTTGAGGAGGTCGTGTTTGGCTTTGTAAGAGCCCATTTTACCGCTGGTTTGCATATGGAGGTGAGTGGCTTTGGCGGTGAGACATAGGGCATAGTTTATATTTTGTTTGGCGGCACGAAAGCAAAAGTCTATATCTTCCAAATATGAGTGAAAGCTCTCGTCAAAATAGCCGAGCCCGGAGAAGGTTTGCCGGCGGAGGAGAAGGCAGGTGGCAGAGAGGCCGAAAAAGGTAGGATGGGAGAAAATGGTTTTATCGGCTTTAACCCCAGGGGATGCCCAAAGGGCAACCCCTGGGGTTTTTTGCCAACCACCTTTGGGGTGGTATAGCACTGGAATTGCTTTGGCGATGTTGAGCCGGACATTGTAACCGCAGATTTCTTTGTCGTTTTCTTTGATAATAGGCTGGGTAAAGTAAATGTTTTTGTTTGCTTTAAGAAAGGCAAGCAGATTTTTAATAGTATTTTTGTAAAGCAGACAGTCATTGTTCAGAAGGAGGATATAGTCTCCTTTGGCTTTTTTAATGCCTATGTTGGCGGCACTGGCAAAACCGAGGGGGTGGGGGAAGGTAAAGATATTCAAATGGGCTCTTTCGGCTTTCACCTCGGGGGAGTCGTCTTTGCCTTCGGCCAGGCGCCACCCCCGGGGTGCTTGGCCATTAACCTCCGGGTTTGTTTGCTGGTCGATGATGATGACTTCATAGTCTTTTATATTAGTGGTTTTGATAGACTGTAAAAGTGGAGGGATAGACTGGTTTAAAAGGTCGTCTCCGTTATAACTGGGGATAACAATGGAAAACTTCATTATTTTTTGGGAATTATTTCATTATCTCGAAAATCTTTCACTGTTTGGACGAGAAATTCTTTAATTTCTTTGTCTGTATACTTTTTTTCTACCCAATCAATGGGAACAAGATTGATGTCCTTAAAATATGTTAACTCCTCCATAAGCAATTTAGCATTAAAAAAACCATTGTATTTTTTTTGAGCATAAGAGATAAGCTGTTTAAGGGTTATTTTATATTTTAAAAGATAAAACAAATCAGCATAGTCACGCCAGGTAGCACGACGGTTTATAACATGAGCCTTATCTGCGGCGATATCTCTATAATCGAGGATGGGTAAACCATCTGTTTTTAAAGGTGGGAAGATATGTTTTTGCAGATTGTGCCATAGAGTGATTTTAACACCGCTTTTAGTAGAATAGTCTAACTGATATTGAGTGTCTAAGTTAATGCGCTGGGGTGGAATTAGTTTAAACAGTAAATTTTTATCTGATGTGTATATTTTACGATAGACAAAAATATCAAAATCATAAGATCGGCGATGAGCCAATTGCATTGATAAAGCAGTCCCGCCGCCCAGTATTCCGTTTGAAAAACCTAACAGCCTTTGCCAAGTTTTTTTTTGCTCAATGTCTAATAATTCTAGGTGTATTGATAACATAATAATTTTTATTTAGTTTTGTATCTTTTAAGTCAAGCAGAATATTTTTTACTAAGCAATAAGTCTTTTCGTGATAATTTTTACTTGGTTTATTAATAAAAACATTTCTTAAAGTGTCTAGAGAATAGGTGGAAAAAAGCCACTTAATTTCTTCAAGCGTACCGTGTTCAAATAGCTGATGAATGATATGGGTCTTGTCTTTGTTGATGTCCAATTTTCTATAATCTGTAGACCAAAAGAAACCTTGAAATAATTTTGGCAGTCTTTGTTTTTTTGCCATACATTTATTTTAGCATGATTTATTGTTTTGTGCCCGCTATCTTGCTAAGATATAGTTAATGAAGATAGCGATTGATATAAGCCAAATCGTATTTCCCGGCGGGGTGGGAAAGTATACCCGAAAGCTGGTGGAAAACCTGCTGGAACAGGATAATAAGAATCAATATATTTTACTGGCATATAGCTTGCGGCAAAAAAGCGTTTTTGATGAATTTACCGACGGTCTGAAAAACTACAAAAACTGGGGGCTAAGATATATTCCCCTCCCTATTTCTATGCTTGAACCGGTAGTAAACAAATGGTGTTTGCCAAGTTTAGAGGTACTGGCGGGAAAAGTAGATTTGTATCATGCTTCGGATTGGATTCAGTTTCCCAGCAAAGCCAAGATTGTTTCGACCGTGCATGATTTGGCGCCGATTATTTATCCTCAGTTTCATGATAAAAAAATAGTTAAGGTATTTTCCAGGCGTTTAAGACTTTTAAAAAAATGTGACGGGCTTATCTGTGTATCGGAAAGTACAAAAAGGGATTTGGAGAGGTATTTTGCTGGGTATTCGGCACTAACCCCGGGGGATGCCCAAGGGGCAACCCATGGGGTTTTTAGCCAACAAAACCTTAAGGATTTTGGCCAAGGATATCCTGGGTTTTTTGGCCAGCAAAAAATAAAGGTGATATATGAGGCAGGAGTGGTGGGTTCTGATTCACCGTCGGCCTTAACCCCGGGGGATGCCAGAACGGCAACCCCCGGGGTTTCTGGCCATATGCCTTACGTCTTAACAGTTTCCGGTTTAAACCCAAGAAAAAATATCAAAAGACTGCTTAAAGCTTTTGCTATTTTTCATCAATATCATCCGGATTATAAGCTGGTAGTGGCGGGGGCATTTGGCTGGGGAGAAAAGTTTGCCAACCAGCATAATATTGAGTTTGTTGGTGACTTATCGGATCTAAAGCTGATAGAGTTTTATAAAAATGCCGAGCTTTTTGTTTATCCATCACTTTATGAGGGTTTTGGCCTGTCGGTATTGGAGGCGATGGGTTTTAAGCTGCCGGTGGTGACAAGCAATGTTTCCAGCCTGCCGGAAATAGCAGGTGAGGCGGCAATACTAGTGGATCCGAAAGATGAAAGAGCAATAGCAGTGGGCATGGAAGAGGCTTTGGAAGCCAAAAAAGAGCTTATTAAAAATGGTTTAAAGCAAGTGAAGAAGTTTGGATGGGAGAAATGTGCAAGGGAAACGCTGGCTTTTTACAAGAAGATTGTAATAAGTTCAGATCATAAATCATAAAACATGATATTTAAATGTTCTAAGCACTAATATTCTAAATTTTTAAACAATTTGTTAATGATTAAAATTTAAATGTTCAAAACTTTTCGTTTTGAATTTTGGAAATTAGAATTTTGA
>CAYNBK010000038.1:1558-7506 GCA_964395485.1 uncultured Pseudomonadales bacterium | reverse complement strand
TGCAAAACATTGATCTTAATAATGATGGCCAGCTTCCCCCGCAGTTAGACTACAATATTCAGGAAATCCTCGACAGTTTGGAAGAGTAATATAGCATGTTGTCTGTTTTAAAAATCAGCTTAACTGGAAATTTCATAAACTCCATCTTTTCGTTTTTTAAAGGACGTTCCCCGATATTTATCGGGGTGCGTCCTTATCATATTCAAGAAAAACTTTTTTTCCTGTAGTAAAATACTACTATGTCTATTCCTTTAGCCGATAGTCTAAGACCAAGCACCCTTGATGAATTTATCGGACAAAAGCATTTGGTGGCCAAAGGCAAGCCAATTTATGAACTGATTGCCGGAAAAAAAGTTTTTTCCATGCTTTTCTGGGGACCGCCAGGTTGCGGTAAAACCACATTGGCGCGCATTATCGCCGATGCGGTCGGTTTAAAGTTTTTTGCTCTTTCGGCTGTTTCCGCCGGCAAAAACGATTTAAAGGAAATTGTAAAATCCATTAAGGCCGGGATTTATCCGCAGGGATCAATTGTATTTTTGGACGAAATCCACCGCTTTAACAAAGCCCAGCAGGATTATTTACTTCCTTTTGTAGAGGATGGCACTATCACTCTTATTGGCGCCACTACCGAAAACCCCAGTTTTGAGGTGATTGGCCCGCTTCTTTCCCGCTGTCGGGTGTTTGTATTAAATGAGTTAACAGACAAAGAAATTGAAGACATTGTTGACAGAGTGCTGGAGCACCTCGGGGGTGGAGTTTCCACCGGCGGTAAAAGAACCCAGGGGGTTGCCCGGAGGGCATCCCCCGGGGTTGAGGGTTCAAGGCCGGCGGTAAAAACCCCTCAGGGGTTGCCCGGGGGGCATCCCCCGGGGTTAAGGGATCAAGCGGAATTAAAGATTGAACCGGCTGCCCGTACGTGGCTGGTAAATCTTTCGGCCGGAGATGCCAGGCAGGTGATAAATTTGCTGGATAATGCCAACCAGCTTTTTGGCGCAAAGATAAAAAAAGAAGGAAAAATCAGCTTAGACCTATTAAAAACAACCCTGCAGTCGCCATATTTGCGTTATGACAAGGCAGGGGAAGAACACTACAACACTATTAGCTCCTTTTTGAAAAGTATGAGAGCGAGTAATGTTGATGCCGCCCTGTATTATCTGGCCCGTATGGTATCAGCCGGAGAAGACCCTCTCTTTATTGCCCGCCGGATGGTGGTATTTGCCAGTGAAGATGTAGCTACTCCAACTGCTTTAGTGGTGGCTAATGCTGTTTTCAGAGCTTGCGAAACTATTGGCTATCCGGAGTGCCAGGAAAACCTGGCTGCGGGAACTGTTTATTTATGTTTGGCCCCCAAAGACAGAAGTGCTTATGATGCCTACATGAAAGCCTTAAGTGATGTTAAACAATTTGGTAACCTTCCCATTCCGCTTAACTTACGTAATCCCGTTACTAAATATATGAAAAGCTGGGGGTATGGAAAAGGCTATGAAAAATATACCACAGAGAGTTTATTGCCAGAGAAGTTAAAAGGCAAGAAATACTATGTCAAGAAAAAGTAAGTTAGAAAAAACGCTAGACGAGGATTCTAAAAATGCAACGCATATTGTTTCAAGCCCTGACACTATAAAAAAATTACAAGCCAAAGGATTGCCTATTAAGGAAAGGTTTATTACTTATGAGGAGTATTTTGAAAAACTAGTTGCCCAGAAAAGGAAAAATGCTAAACCACTTCTTAGACAACTGCCTTTACTTGATAAAACTATTGCCAACAGCGTAATTGCTGCTATTTATGAAGAGGTAAGGGCGAGTTTTGGACTAGGGATATTTACCTCAACAATTTTTAATTCAATTCTTCTACTGGAATTTGCAATGAGGACAAGAGTATTTGACGAAAGGCTGAAAAATGACCCGAACTCAGGTTGAGAAGATGTAGAAAAGCTAAAAATGAGGAATTTAATCAGAGAATTAAAAAAACTAACAATCATTGATAGTAATGAAATGTTGGTGCTTGATGATTTTAACGAAAACTTTAGAAACCTATATTTACATATAAACATTCACAAAATGATTAAAGGTATCTATGCAAAAGGTCTTAAAAAAGTGGATATAAATACCGCCAAAATGACAATAAAAAATCAGCTAGATGTATCCAAACATCGCTATCTTTGGTTTTTAGCTAAAAATTTTTATGACAGGTCTTATGTTTTATATGTTCTAAAATTTTGTATTCATTTGACTAATAAGTTGCTGAGAAAGACTAAAAAACAATGACTAGGTAAAAAATACTATTTTCCCAAAAAAAAATAGAGTAAAATTCCAACAAAGAGCAAATTATAAAAGTTTTTAATCATTTAGAAAAAATATGAAATACAATCACGCACCCAAAAACTATATTTGTTCTTTATGTTTAGTAGTTAAAGGAATAGAGAATAAGCATACTGAAACTAAAAAACAGGAGGTTTTTAATAAAGATAAATTTATTACTGCTTTGCTTTCTTCTCACGGTTGGCCTAAAAATCCAGGCCACGTCATAATTATTCCCAACAAGCATTATGAAAACATATATAGCATTCCTGATATTTACTTAGATAGAATTCACCGCTTGGCCAAAAAAGTGGCCATAGCCTTTAAGAAAGTTTATAAGTGTGATGGAGTTTCAACTAGACAACATAATGAGCCAGCAGGCAATCAAGAAGCCTTTCATTTTCACTTCCACGTTTTTCCGCGTTATAAGAATGATAATCTTTATCTTAATCACTTGAAAAAAAAGTTTATCTCCCCAAAAGAGAGAGCAGGATATGCTAAGAAATTGAAAAGATATTTCAAGAGTAAAAAATGAAAATCCAAAAACCAAATTCTAAACAACCAATTCCCAAACACGCTAAAAGAGTTTTTAGGGGTATTATTTTTGATACTTACCAGTGGAAGCAAAAACTATATGATGGTAGTTATGTAACTTTTGAGAAAATTAAAAGAAAAAGCACAGTTGGCGTATTGCCTATAACTAAAAACGGCCAAATAATTCTTACTGAACAAACTCAGCCGCCTAACTATAAATTTCTGGGATTGTTGGGGGGCATTGTTGATGATAAGGATAAAAATGAAGATATATTATTGGCAGCTAAGCGGGAACTAGCCGAAGAAGCCGGCCTAAAAGCTGAAAAATGGATTTTGTGGTATGCTATTCAAGTTTTTGAAAAAGTTGAATGGTCAATTTACAATTTCATTGCCAAAGATTTGACTAAAATTAAGGTTGAAAATCCAGATAAGGGCGAAAAAATCAAACTGCTTTATGTTTCTTTTAATGAATTTATTCAGATGACTGCTCAAGAAAACTTTCGCGATAGTGAAATTGCTCTAAAAATATACCAGCTGAAAGGAAGCAAAAAACTGACAGAAACGAAAAAGCTATTTTTAACCTAATTCAACTTGTATGTTATATTCCCCGGAAGTTTACGATAACATCTCCACCCAGCGTTTGAGCCAATCGCTGTAAAAAGGATAAAGATGGGGTAGTCTGGGCATTTTCCACCCTGGAAATAACCGATTGCTGGGTTTTAAGTTTTTTGGCCAGCTGTTTCTGCGTGAGTTTGTTTTTGGTGCGGGCTAAAATTACTGCTCTGGCAATTTCATACTCCAGCCTTGTTTCTTCTAAAGCTTTTTTAAACTTAGGATTTTTTAGTAGTTGTTTTTTATGTGTTTTCCAATCCATAATAATGATAAAATATCACAATTTTGTGATATTTGTCAAGGGCTAATTTCTGGTTTCATAATCATTTAGTCGATTTAAAGCAGTTTTTATTTCCTTTTTTGGAGTTTTTTGAGATTTTTTAATAAAACCATGAAGTAATAAGAACGATTTGCCAACCTTAGTAATATAGAAAAATCTTAATGATTTTTCTCCTAAAACTCTTAATTCCCAAAGTGGAGTATTGATAACTTTCTTACTATGAGGCAATTTTAGCTGTGGACCAAATTCACCTAAAAGTTCAAGCGTATTGTAAACTTTCGCCTGCGATTTTAAAGAAAGGCTATCAATTAGTTTTTTAACAGGAATTTTCCCAGAACAGGTTTTATAATAATCAATTTTCCAAAACATTTGTTTTATTGTAACAGATTTTATAAAAACAAATCTTTTTATATGATTAAATTAAAGTTATAATTAGCTCATAGTTTGGGTTTTAGCAGAAAGCAGGAAAAAGGTAGTTTTTTGCACTTTTACAACCTTTCCTATATACGCTTAACTATAGTATTGGCAAAATAAATTTGTATTTTTTTTGCCAATAATATATAAAAATTGAATTTGTATTTAAATAAACTAATCTGCAAGCAGATTAGCATACTAAGCGAAAATCAAATTATTTTCAAAAAGTGGTAAATTTGATTTGCGCTTACTATAGTTACAATGTAATCATTGATAAAAATGAAACAAATTGATATAGAAACAGCAGTTAAAAAAGACACTCGGAAGGTATGGTTTTTGTTGGAGCTTGTGGGGTTTGCTGTTCAGCCTGCAGGCTTCATAAAACATTAAACTGTAAATGTAGTGCTGGGGCAGAAGAGATTGCCAAGAATAAAGTTAAAACCAACTGGAATGGTAGAGGAGTTTTGTGTTCGGTTTGCAAATGTGCGGTGGAAAAAAAGGTAGCTTATTGTACAAGAGATTGTGATAAATTCAAGGCATGGCATTTCCCTTATGGCGAGGCATACCTGAAAATGCATGAGAGAAGGAAAAATGAGAAAATCTGAAAAAAGTGTTATAATTCCGATATTATGCAAAAGATATATAAAGATTTAGATATTTTAGCGTTAATTTGCTGCACCTCCTATTTTAACGGGAGGTTTTACTGTTGATGTAAAAAGGTAGTTTTTCAGTTTATACCTCCCACGAGGGAGGTTTTTTTATGCTTAAAATATCAAAAAAAGGAGAAAAAAATGACAAATATAATAAAAACAAATCTGGATTTAATCGGCAGTACGCCAATATTAAACATTGACTTAAAAGTCTCAAAGATTAAAGTTTTGGCCAAATTAGAGTCTTTTAATTTAACCGGCAGTATAAAAGACCGTATGGCTTTTTACATGCTTAAGCAGGCAGTTAAAAAGGGAGAGTTAGAATCAGGCGGAACAATTATTGAAGCAACTACCGGCAATACCGGCATTTCTTTTGCCGCCTTAGCCTTAATTTTTGGTTATAAAATGATTGCTGTTATGCCGGAAAATATGAGCAGGGAAAGGATTAAGCTGCTGCAATTGTACAAGGCAGAAGTAGTTTTAACTCCTAAGAATTTAGGGCCAAAAGGCGCGATTCAGCAAAGGAACAGATTAGCCAAAAGAATTTTTAAATCCTGGAAGCCAAAGCAATTCTCTAATCCTGATAATATAAAAGCTTACGAGCTGGGGATCGGCAGGGAAATTGTTAATCAGTATTCAGGCTGGTTAGACTATTTTATCCATGGGATTGGGACCGGCGGGACTTTAATGGGTATTGCCAAAGCAATAAAAACCAAATGGCCTAAAGTGAAAATTATTGCCGTTGAACCCAAAGAGTCAGCAGTGCTGAGCGGAGGCAAACCAGGATTTCACAATATCCAGGGGATTGGCGAGGGTTTTATTCCCAGCCTAGTTGATAAAAGCATAATAGATGAGGTGATAAAAGTATCTACCCATGAAGCAGTAAAAGAAACAAAGATGCTGCTGGAAACAAATGGAGTGTTTGCCGGTTTTTCCAGCGGGGCGAATATAGCTGGCATAAAAAAAATTGCCAGGGCAACAAGAAAACCAGCAACTTTTCTAACAATAATAGCTGACAGAGGGGAGAGGTATTTAAGTGTTTTGTAAAAATATTACAGTCTTCTGTTAATGTTTACATAGATTAAAATCTTGACGGGAATCTTGACGGGAATGTGTTATAATATTTTTATGTATAAGCCTAACTTTATTATTACTCC
>CAYNBK010000038.1:0-1458 GCA_964395485.1 uncultured Pseudomonadales bacterium | reverse complement strand
TGACGGGAATGTGTTATAATATTTTTATGTATAAGCCTAACTTTATTATTACTCCGGAAATAAATAAGCTCATTGCCATGATTGAAACAACTAGGCAGAAAATAAAAGATTCCCATATTTTGCCAGAAGCGGAAATTGCCTTGCGTTACCGTGCCGCTATTGATGCGATTTACAGCTCTACTACCATAGAAGGAAATCCTTTAAATAAAAATCAAGTAGAAAAAGCTTTGGCGGGCAAGATGCCTCTTTGGCAGAGAGCAGTTACAGAAGTTATTAACTATAAAAAGGCCTTAGATTGGATAAATAAAAGAGTAAAAAATAAAAAAGATATTGACCTTTCAGATATCCTAAAATTACATTATTTACTTGCTAATAAATTACTACCCAAGGAGAAGGTTGGTAAAATTCGAACAGGCCCTGTTTATATCGTTGATATTATCGGTAAAAGAGAAATTGTTAAATATACCGGTCCTGATGCCCGAAAGGTTGAAACCTATATAAATAATTTGCTTTATTGGTTAAAAAAGAATAAAGATAGTCTTCATCCAATTTTAGCAGCTGCTATTGTTCATTATGAATTTGTTTCTATTCATCCTTTTTCTGATGGCAATGGCAGAGCAACAAGGTTATTGGTAAAACTATATTTAGACCTGATGGCTTACGATTTCCGCGGCGCCTTAACCCTGGATAAGTATTATTTAGAGAATAGGATGAGCTATTATAAGGCTTTAAATAAAGCAAAAACATATCGGGCTCAGACAAAAGCCGATTTAACTAGCTGGATTGAATTTTTTACACGGGGTTTTTATCAAATGACCTCTAGCTTAGAAAAGAGCATTAATGTTGTCAATCTCGGTAAAGACAAAGAAATGATTAGATTGTCTGATGATGAGTTTCAGTTATTAGATTACACTAAACAATTTGGGCGAATCAAGTCTTCAGAAGTAATTACTGCTCTTCGGGTATCAGAAAGAACAGCTCAGAGAATTTTAAATAAAATGATTAAAAAAAATCTTATTGTAATAAAGGGAAAAGGGAAAAATATTTTTTATCAATTAAAAACCAGAAAATACTATTTTTCAGAGAAATAGAATAAAATTATATTTATGAAATGGATTGCCATTAGTGGTAGCTGGCGGAAAACCAATAAAAAAGTAGAAAAAGATGTCAGAAGGACTGTGGGTAAAATTATTAAAAATGGTGACGGTATTATATCTGGAGGTGCTTTGGGAGTTGACTATTTTACCCTTGACGAGGCTATGAAACTTAACCCAAATTCTAAAAATATTAAGATTATTTTACCTGCCAGATTGAATATTTTTACAAAGCATTTTTTCAAGCGGGCAAAGGAAGGTGTTATTATAGTATTGGCAAAATAAATTTGTATTTTTTTTGCCAATAATATATAAAAATTGAATTTGTATTTAAATAAACTAATCTGCAAGCAGATTAGCATAC
>CAYNBK010000037.1:0-7546 GCA_964395485.1 uncultured Pseudomonadales bacterium | reverse complement strand
TCTTAGACAATGCCCGCAACCTTCTTGATAATATGTTTTTTAATAACCGTCGTTATGAAATGGGACAGGTAGGCAGACACAAGCTAAATAAAAGACTTGGCCTGTCAATCCCAAATACTAAGGAAAATCATGTATTAACCGTTAATGACATAGTATCGACTTTGAAATATTTAGTTAATTTACAAAATGATATTGGACAAGTAGATGACATAGATCATTTATCAAATAGGCGCGTGAGGAGGGTGGGAGAACTTGTAGCCAACCTTGCTTTCAGATTGGGTTTACTGAGGCTGGAGCGTTCAATAAAAGAAAAAATGACTATGGCTAAAGCAGATCAATTGGTTACGCCATCTCAGCTTATTAATCCAAGACCGCTGGCTGTTTCGATAGCAGAGTTTTTTCGAAGAAATCGTTTATCAACAATTTTGGACCAAACAAATCCACTTTCAGAAATTGACAACTTGCGCCGGTTGTCAGTTATGGGGCAGGGTGGAGTTACGAGAGAGCGCGCCTCATTTTCTATGAGAGATATTAACACATCACAATATTCTCGGATTTGTCCGGTTCGTTCACCAGAGGGACCAAATATTGGTTTAGTTACATACCTTAGCCTTTATGTAAAAATTGACGAATACGGATTTTTATTAGCACCATATCGTAAGGTAGTGCAGGATAAAATCGGGAAAAAGATAAAAATGAAAGTAACGGATGAAATAGAATATTTAGCCGCTGATGATGAAGAAAACTATTATATTACTCATGCCCAGATAAACATTGATGATGATTATATAGTAGATGATTGGGTGGCAGTACGTTATAAGGGCGAGTTTATGGAGGCTCCGACAGAACAAGTTCAGTATATTGATGTTGTATCTAGTCAGCTGGTGGGAGTATCTGCGTCTTTAATTCCATTTTTGGCGCATGATGAAGCAAATCGCGCACTAATGGGAACACACATGCAATGTCAGGCAGTTCCATTGCTTAATGCTACTGCTCCAATAGTAGGGACAGGAATGGAAGAAGCAGTGTCGTCCACAATGGGAAGAGTGATATATTCTGATTTTAAAGGGGAGGTTTCGTATGTTGATGCCGGTAAGGTTATTTTAAAAATTAACAAAGACGATATAGTCAGGGCTAAAGAGCTTGTAAAAGAAAATGAGGAGATTGTATTAAAAGATCAAGAAATTACTTATAAAATTAAAAAATTTGAACGAACGTCCCAAAGTACTTCATATTCTCAAAAACCATTGGTTTATATTGGCAACAAGATAGACAGGGGTCAGGCTATAGTTGATGGGCCTGCGAGTGAAAATGGAGAACTTGCTTTGGGCCAAAACTTACTTATTGCATATACTTCTTTTGAGGGCTTGGGTTACGAAGATGCCATTATTATATCCGATCGTTTAGTAAAAGACGATGTTTTATCGTCTGTGTATATAAACGAGTATGAGGCCGCAGTGATGGATACAAAACTAGGACAGGAAGAACTTACGAGAGACATTCCCAATGTATCTGAAGCAGACTTGGCCAATTTGGCCGATGATGGGATTGTAGTTATTGGATCAAAAGTAAGTCCAAATGACATTTTGGTCGGAAAAATTGCACCCAAGGGGGAAACAGAGCTTTCTGCCGAAGAAAGATTATTGAGAGCAATTTTTGGTGAAAAAGCCAGAGAAGTGAGAGACACCTCTTTGCGTATGCCGCACGGTGAACACGGCATAGTTATTGATGTGCAGATATTAGACAGAGATAAAGGGGATGAATTGGATCCCGGCGTGATTAAATTAGTAAAAGTGAAGGTTGCCCAACTGCGGAAAGTAGTAATGGGTGATAAATTGGCCGGCCGCCACGGCAACAAAGGTGTTATTTCAAAAATAATACCCCAGGAAGATATGCCATATTTAGCCGATGGCACCCCAGTTGATATTATTATATCTCCTCTTTCTGTATTGGCGCGTATGAATATGGGTCAATTATTCGAAGCACATTTGGGTTGGGCTGCTCAAAAAACAAACAAAAAGTTAGCTTTGCCGGTGTTTGAAAAAATTAATGAAAAGTATATTTATGATTTACTTGACAAGGCTAAATTGCCTGTTAACGGGAAAGTTCAGTTGTATGATGGTCGTACCGGAGAGGCATTTATGCACTCTACGGTTGTAGGGATAGAATATGTTTTAAAGCTTATTCATATGGTTGAGGACAAAACACACGCTCGCTCTACTGGACCATACTCCCTAGTTACTCAACAACCCCTGGGAGGAAAGGCACAGATGGGAGGGCAAAGATTGGGAGAAATGGAAGTCTGGACCCTAGAAGCACATCAAGCGGCCTATACCCTTCAAGAAATGTTAACAATCAAATCTGACGATGTGGTTGGAAGGGCCAAAGCGTTTGAGGCGATTGTAAAGGGTTTGGAGATTCCCGATTCAACTATTCCCGAATCTTTCAAGGTTTTAGTAAAAGAATTGAATAGTTTGGCGTTGAGCATTATTCCGGGGGGCGTAGTAAAAGGTACATTTTCAAAGCAACAGGACGACGATGAAGATAGTATAAGCGATGGAAAGGAAGAGGGAAAAGAGCAAGAGCCAGAAGAAAATAAAAATAAAGAAGATTTGAAAATTGAAGCCAATAAGACAGACGGTGCTAAAAAAGACGAGGATAAAGACAATAAGGAGGAAAAATAATGTTTAATAATATTGTCGATTTTACTAGCCTAACTATTAAGTTGGCATCTCCTCAGGACATTGCCAGTTGGTCCCATGGTGAAATACTAAAACCGGAGACGATAAATTATCGTACTTTAAAACCAGAAAAGGATGGACTTTTTTGTGAACGCATTTTTGGACCCACTAAAGATTGGGAGTGTTACTGCGGAAAGTATAAACGTATTCGCTATAAGGGTATTATTTGTGATAAATGCGGAGTCGAGGTAACTTTATCCAGGGTGAGAAGAGAGCGCTTGGGTCATATCAAGCTCGCCTGTCCCATTATTCATATTTGGTTTTTCCGTGGCGCCCCATCTAAGCTATCGTTGATTTTAGATATATCTCCAAAAGATTTATCTGGCGTTATTTATTTTGCTAAATACCTTGTAATCGGAATTGATGAAAATAAACGAAAAGCAAGTATTATCAGTGCCGATGAGGCATTGAAAAAAGCCAAAGATGATTTAACAAAGAAAGAGAAAACACAGGAAGAACTGATAAAAATCGAAGGCAAAAGAGAAATTAGTGCAATTAAAGAAAAGATAAAAAGCAAAGAACAACAGGAGTTAGCAATAACCGAAGCAAAGCTAAAAACAAAACGAAGCATCGTAAACAATAAAGAAAGGTATATAAATGAAAGAGATAATGTTGAGGAAATGTACAAAACGTTAAAAGATTTGGCAAGAAAAATAAGAGTTAAATCCGTCTTATCGGAAGATCAATTTTTAAAACTAGACGAATACAACATGGTGGATTTTCTAGACGTAGGAATGGGGGCGGAGAGTGTACTAAAAGTAATTGAAACGATAGATTTTGATAAAGTAATAGACAAACTTAGAAAAGAATCCCAGTCGGATAGCGCTCAGAAAAGAATAAAATCAGTAAAAAGACTTCGCGTCATAGAGGGAATGAAGAAAAACAACATTGATCCGGCATGGATAGTCTTGCGCGTTTTGCCAGTTATTCCGCCGGATTTAAGGCCAATGGTGCAGTTGGCAGGCGGTCGTTTTGCCACCTCTGACTTAAATGATCTTTACCGAAGAGTGATAAACAGAAATAATCGGCTCAAACATCTAATGAGCCTGGGAGCCCCGGAAATAATTTTACGAAATGAAAAAAGAATGCTTCAAGAAGCGGTAGATACACTGATAGATGCAAATGCCGCCAGGCAAAAAAGACACCGGGGAACAAAAGAATTACGTTCCTTGTCAGATATGCTAAGGGGGAAACAGGGTCGATTCAGGCAGAATTTACTCGGGAAAAGGGTTGACTATTCTGGACGCAGTGTCATTGTGGTGGGACCGGAGTTAAATTTGGATCAGTGCGGCCTTCCAAAAGATATGGCCTTAGAAATGTTTAAGCCATATGTATTAAGAGAGCTAATTAAAAGAGGTTATGCGCCAAATGTTAAAAGTGCAAAGAGAGTGCTGGAGGGCAAACCACCGGAAGTATTTGATATTTTAGAGGAGATTATTAAAGGCCATCCGGTTTTATTGAATCGCGCTCCGACTTTACACAAACTTGGTATTCAAGCTTTTTATCCGGTTCTTATAGAGGGTAATGCAATAAAAATTCACCCATGTGTTTGCGCCGGTTACAATGCTGACTTTGACGGGGATCAAATGGCAGTACATGTGGTACTTTCAAAAAGAGCAAGAGATGAAGTAATTGAAAAAATGTTTCCGGCAAATAATTTGTTAAAACCGGCAGACGGCTCTCCAATTACTATACCAAACAAGGAAATGGCTATGGGAGTATACTTTTTAACCAGCATAGATCATAAATTTGACGACAAAGTTAAAAGCATATTTTCCGACGAGGATGAAACAATAACTGCCTATCAAGAAAAAAAGATAGATATGAGGCAAGTGATAAATGTTCGCATAAACGGAAAAATAATAAAAAGCACAGTGGGGAGAATACTGTTTAACTTGGTATTGCCGCATGCTTATTTACCCTACATGAACGAAGAAGTTAATGCGGCCAAAATAAAGGAAATTATAAATATTGTTTGGAAAAAAGGGACAAAAAAAGAAGTAGTAAAACTAATAGACGATATTAAGAGAGTTGGTTTTAATGCGGCAACATATTCCGGAGCTTCCGTGTCGGTTTTTGACTGCAAAATAATTCCGGAAAAACAAAAGATTATCCATAAAGCCAATAAAAGAGTCGAGGACATCGAGGACAATTTTAAAATTGGTCTTATTACAAAAGATGAGAAAAGAAGGTTAAGTAATGAGGTTTGGATGGAAACAACAGAGGATATTGCTGAAAAGACATGGAACAACTTAAGCGATCAAAACATGATAAAGCTTATTATAAGTTCTGGCGGAACCAGAGCTTCGAAAGATCAAGTAAAACAGTTGGCGGCTATGCGCGGTTTGGTAGTAGATCCGCTGGGAAAAATTGTAGAATTGCCCACCAAATCGAACTTTAGAGAGGGTTTATCTGTATTTGAATATGTTACATCGGCAAGAGGATCAAGGAAGGGTTTGACCGATTCAGCTATAAAAACTGCTGATGCCGGTTATCTTACTAGGCGCCTGGTTGATGTTTCGCATGATGCTATTATCCGTCTGGATGATTGCAAGACAAAAGAAGGACTATTAATAAAAAAGGAAGGCGGCAGAGCAAAGGCCTATTATAATCGTCTGCTGGGAAGAGTTCTTATGAAAGACTTAGTTGGACAGAAGAAAAAAACCTTAGCAAAAAAAGGCGAGCTAATAGACGAGGACTTGCTGGCTAAAATAGAAAAACAAAAGATAGATTCAGTGCTGGTGCGTTCACCTATTTATTGTAAAGCAAAATACGGCTTGTGCCAACAATGCTATGGATGGGATTTTTCCACCAAAAAAATGGTTGAGATTGGTGTTCCGGTGGGTGTACTGGCCGCACAAAGCATCGGTGAACCAGGGACACAATTGACCATGAGGGTAAAGCACTTTGGCGGCATTGTTATATCAGACGTTACACAGGGCTTGCCAAGAGTTGAGGAGTTGTTTGAGGCAAGGACGCCAAAAGTAATGGCTCCGCTAGCAGAGATTGCAGGAAAAGTTTCGATGGAAAAAACCAATCAAGGCTATAAGGTAGTAATTCGAAACGAGAGCGTAAAACCAGCGGAAGAAAAAGAATATATTATACCGGTTACTTTAACTTTAAGGGTGAAAGATAAACAGCTGGTGCCGGTTGGTTATGAGTTGGCATCCGGCAGTTTGGATTTAAAGGAAGTTTTACAAGTAAAAGGCATGGCAGAAGTCCAACAGTATCTTATCAATCAAATTCAGGCAGTTTATGAGTCTCAGGGTATTCCTATCAACGATAAACATTTTGAAGTAATTGTGTCAAAAATGTGTGATAAGGTAAGGATTGAAAGTCCGGGAGATACTTCTTTGCTGCCGGGAGAGCTAGTTGAAAAGAAGCGCTTTGAAAAAGAGAATGCCGCAATTATTGCCGAAGGTGGAGAACCGTCAACCGCAAAAGAGATAATTTTGGGAATTACTCGCGCCTCTTTATACACGGATTCATGGCTATCGGCGGCGTCTTTCCAGGAAACATCAAATGTTTTAACTGAGGCAGCTTCCCAGGGTAAAACTGACCATTTGATCGGGCTTAAAGAAAATGTTATTATTGGCAAGCTTATTCCAACAAGTAAAGATAGAGCAATTATTAAGGATTAATGATATGCCAACAATTAACCAGTTAGTTAGAAAAGGAAGAAAACAGCGTCAAAAAAAGACTAAGGCTACAGCTTTAAGGCGTTCGTTTAATTCAAAAACAAGGCGAACCATGAAAAATATGAACCCGCAAAAACGCGGTGTTTGTACCATAGTAAAAACCATGACACCAAAAAAACCAAATTCAGCCCTGAGAAAAGTCGCCAGGGTTCGTCTTTCCAATAGGCAGGAAGTAACCGCCTATATTCAGGGAGAGGGGCACAATTTGGCTGAACATTCTGTTGTTCTGATAAGGGGGGGCAGAGTAAAGGACCTCCCGGGTGTAAAATATCATATCATTCGGGGAAAATATGACTCTGCCGGAGTAGAAGGCAGGAAAAAAGCGCGTTCAAAATATGGTACCCGCAAGGGCGGCAAGCTTGCTGTTCAGACGGGACCGGCCAAGGCCGTGGCTTAATAAATAAATAGAAGGAGTAAAAAATAAGATGGCAAGATCAGGAAAAGTAAAAACCAGAAAGTTGGAATTAGACCCCCTATATAACAATCGCACTATAACAAAATTAGTCAATCGTTCGATGAAAGATGGCAAAAAATCTGTGGCATTGGTACAAATTTATAAAGCACTTGATATTGTTAAGACAAAAGTAAAAGATAAGGAGCCTGTCGATGTTTTTCGGCAGGCTTTGGAAAACATCAAGCCATTGATGGAGGTTCGTTCCCGCCGTGTTGGCGGAGCGGCCTATCAAGTCCCTGTTCCAGTTAAAGGTCAAAGGAAAGAAGCACTGGCCATTCGTTGGCTGGTAAACTTTTCCCGCAAGAAAACAAATAAACAATATCATACCTTTGCCGAAAAATTAGCAACCGAGATAGTTGATGCCTACAACAATGAGGGCGAGGCAGTAAAGAAAAAGGAAACCACCCACAAGATGGCAGATGCCAACAAAGCCTTTGCTCATTTCCGTTGGTGAGTTTTTAACCGAGGACTTCCCTTAGTATTTTAGCTATTTGAGCTCCGCTTGCTCTTCCCTGAAATTCTGCCAGAGCTTTTTTCATCAGAGATCCAAAGTTTTTATCTTTTTCATGATTTACTATTGTTAGTAGTTCTTTTTTGATTGTTTCTTCATCTGCCTGTTGGGGTAGATATTTTTTCATGATTTCCAGTTTCTT
>CAYNBK010000036.1:0-7884 GCA_964395485.1 uncultured Pseudomonadales bacterium | reverse complement strand
ACACTGGGCCGATCGGTAAACAACTCGATGACTATTATTTTTATGTTGTTGGTTTTATTTTTGCTGGGCGGGCAGACAATTCACTGGTTTATTTTGGCCTTGCTTGTCGGCACTGTCGCCGGGACTTATTCGTCCACCTTTACTGCCGCACCGCTTTTGGTAGTTTGGGAAAGATTAAAAAAGAAATAAAAAACCCAGCCTATTTTTTGTTTATTTTAGGATTGGTTATTTTTTTCAAACGAAGCAGTAAATATTTGCGCTCATTTTTTTTCGGGTCATCGAGCACTTCTTCAAACAGTTGATTTAAGATTTTGCCTACTTTAGGTCCGGGCTTTATATTCAATTTTTTCATTACATCATTGCCATTGATTTTTATATCGGAGATTTGCATGGGAGTGTACAAGTTTTCACCAATTCTTTTTTGTAGTTCCCGTAGTCTCCAAGATGTGGCTTTGGAGCCGCCGCCTATTCTATCCCCGATGCGAAGCAAAATCATATCGTTTAAATTTTCTTTGCCGATATTGCGGATAAAGCGGCGGATGGCTTTGTCCGTCATCTCTGGCTGGTAGGCAAACATATGAAAGCGAACAAGAAGCCACAGTTTGTCTGTTTGTTTTTTACTTATGTTAAGCCGGCGGGCGATGTTTTTGGCTATTCTGGCGCCGATCACTTCATGGTTGTAAAAAGTGTATTCGCCTTTTTCTACCTGGCGCCGTACCAGCGGCTTGCCGATATCGTGGAGTAAGGTAGCCAAGCGGACCAAGGGATCTGGGCTGGAACAGGCGGCCAGAGCGTCCAGCGAGTGGTTCCAAACGTCTTTGGTGTGGTGGCCGGATTGGTCTACACCACGGGTTTTGATAAGCTCGGGCAGGAAAAAAGCTAATAAACCCGAAGAATAAAACAGCCTGATGCCTTCTGCCGGAAAAGCAGACGACAGTACTTTTAAAAGTTCGTCTCTCACTCTTTCATGGGAAACATATTGTAATAGTTTGGCATTTGTCATTATGGCCTGCATGGTTTTTTCTTCTATAGTAAATCCGAGCTGGGCGGCGATGCGGATCGCCCGCATCATGCGGAGGGCATCTTCTTGAAAGCGTTTATTCGGGTCGCCGACAGCGCAAACGGTTTTTTCCTCCAAATCCTTTTGTCCGTTAAAAGGGTCAATGATAGTGTAATTTTTAGTTTTTAATTTTAAATTTTTAATTTGCAATACCATAGCATTTATAGTAAAGTCTCTTCTTTTCAAGTCGTCTTCCAGTTTTTTACCCCAAACTACCTGGTCCGGCCTCCGGCGGTCAGTATAACTGGATTCAGAGCGGAAGGTGGTGATGTCAAAAACAAACGAAGGCTCCAGTTTTTCTTTATTCCAGTCATAAGATTTTAAATTAAACTGCTTGACAGCTTCCTCGGCGGTGATGCCAACGGTGCCAAAGTTGTTATCATAAAAACTTTCCGGAAAGAGTTTTTGTATCTCCGGCGGTGTGGCAGAGGTGGTAAAATCCCAATCCAAGATGTTTTTTCCAAGCAACAGATCATGAACCGCGCCGCCGATTATATAGGCTTCGTATCCCGCCTTATTAAGTACTTTTATTATTCCGATTACCAGTTTTGGTATTTTAAAATTCTTAATATCCAATTGTCCTCCCTACTTATTACTATCTTATGATATCATAATTAGTATGATAAAAAAGACAGTTAGTGCCAAATGGAAGCTTATAAGTACTAAAAAAATTAAAAATAAAGACGAACTTTTAGAAGTACTTTTAAAAAACAGAGGAATAAATGAAAAGGAAAAAGAAGTTTTTTTATCTCCGAAAGACCCTTACAATTTGTCCCCCAACGATGTCGGTATCAAAAAAACAGATATAGAGAATGCCATAGAAAGGATTAAGCAGGCGATTAAGAAAAAGGAGCTGGTTGTAGTTTATGGAGATTATGATGCCGATGGGATAACCGGTACGGCCCTGCTTTGGGAAACATTATATTCTTTAGGAGCAAAAGTAATGCCCTTTATTCCCCATAGGGAAAAGCATGGCTATGGGCTTAACAAAAAGGGTATAAACGACATTCTTCAAGCTTACCGACCTATCGACCTTAAGACCTTAATTATTACGGTGGATAATGGGATAGTAGCCTTTGAGGGAGCAGAGTATTGCCGGGAAAAAGGGATAGATCTTATTATTTCCGATCACCACCAGAAAAAAATATTAAATATAAAAAATCAAAAATCAAAATTAAGAACACAAAAAAAATACCTTTTACCAAAAGCAGAAGCGGTAGTCTGGTCGGATAAAATCTGCGGCAGCGGAGTAGCCTGGTTTCTGGCAAAAGAGCTTTATCAAACATTGAAAGACAAATCGCTTCTTGGTTTTAAAAGATCCAATACTTTGGAGCTGGCGGCTATCGGTACTATTACGGATATGATGCCGCTTGTTGGCATAAACCGGTCTTTGGTATATTTTGGCTTGGCGGAGTTAAACCGTTCAAGGCGTACGGGAATAAAAGCTTTGGTAAATGAGGCAGTTTTGAAAGATAAAGAGCTGGGAACATATGAGATAAACTTTATGTTGGGTCCGCGTCTGAATGCGATGGGAAGAATGGCTGAAGCGCTTGATTCTTTGCGCCTGCTTTGCACCAAGGATTATAACAAGGCAGAAAAGCTGGCTAAAAAACTGGGGATGACCAATGTTGAAAGGCAAAATACGACCCAGGATAACCTGGAACTGGCTATATCTTTGGTTGGAAAAAATAAACTGTATAAAAATAAAGTAATTTTTTTGGCGCATGAAGACTTTAATGCCGGGGTGATCGGGCTGGTGGCTGGCCGTTTGGTAGAAAAATACTATCGGCCGGCAGTGATGGTGGCAAAAATGGACGGCATGGGAAAGGGTTCGGTCCGCAGTGTTAAAGGAGTAGATATTATCAAAATGCTTAGGTGTTTTGATAACTATTTTGTCGATCTGGGCGGGCATCCCATGGCGGCCGGTTTTAATATTGAGCTGAAAATGCTTGCCAAACTGCAAAAAGAACTGGCTCTTTTTGCAGAAAAAGAAATAGACGAGAATTTATTAAGACCGGAGATTAAGATAGACTGCGGGCTGGCGCCGGAGCTTTTGGATTGGCCTCTTTTTTCGGCTTTAGAAAAATTAAAACCGTTTGGTATGGGAAACCCAAAACCTCTTTTTTTGGCGGAAAAAGTAAACCTGGCAGAATTCCGTCGAGTAGGACGAGACGGGAAACATTTGAAAATCAAGTTTCAGGTGCCGGGCGATAGGTTTCAGACTATAGATGGGATTGCTTTTGGATTGGGGGATATGGCAGCTAAACTTTCTTTAGAGAAGCCGGTAGATGTAGCTTACTTTCTTGACAAAAACGAGTGGAACGGTGCAAAAACCCTGCAGATGAGGGTGAGGGGGATAAAGGGTTAGACATAGCAGGTAACACCTCGTAGCTGTTATATTTGTACACCTACGAGGTGAAGTAAGCAAAAAACACAAAGGGAAAGATATCATATTGCCAGAAGGAACGTCAAGGGATAAAATTATAAAACATGCAAAGAATACTAAATATAGAAACATTGGGAAAAGTTGGGGAAAAAGTCCTGCTTAAAGGCTGGGTACAGGTAGTAAGAAAGCACGGCAATATCAGTTTTTTTGAGCTGAGGGACAGAAGCGCGTTGCTTCAGGTGGTAGCCTCCAAACAAGATATACCGGATTTGGACCTGCACCCGGAAGACGTGGTGGAAGTAGAGGGGACAATACAGGCGCGGCCGGAAAAAATGGCAAATAAGCATTCAAAAACAGGCACGGTAGAACTGTCAGCCAAAAAAATAAAAGTACTGGAGAGTGCAGAAATTCTTCCTTTTGATACCGGAGCGCCGGAGTTGAACGTAGAACTACCTGTTTTGCTTGATTACCGGTCTTTGTCCCTTCGCCATCCCAAAGTACAGGCTATTTTTAAACTACAGGATGTGGTTTTGCAGACATTCCGCCAGATACTGCGCGAGCATGATTTTACCGAGGTGAGTGTACCGACTATTGTTCCCACAGCCACCGAAGGCGGAGCAGAGGTTTTTCCGATACAGTACTTTGACAAAACCGCGTATTTGGCTCAAAGCCCGCAGTTTTTCAAACAAATTATGGTAGCTGTATTTGAGAGGGTTTTTACCGTGTCGCATGCTTACCGCGCCGAACCCTCTGTTACTACCAGACACATGACGGAATATGTCGGGCTTGATGCAGAAATGGGCTTTATCGAATCCTGGCTGGATGTTTTGAATATGGCAGACACTTTAGTTAAAAGTATTTTTAAGGCTGTCGGCAAAGAGTGCGGCGATATTTTAAAAAGCTACAATACGACTGTTCCGGAAACCACAGATATAACTCCACGCTTGAAATTGGCCGAAGCACTTCAGATAATTTACCAGCGGACAGGAAGGGACAACCGTAAAGAGCCGGATCTTTCACCGGAGGACGAACGAGAAATATGTAAATGGGCGCATGAAGAAAAGGGGTCTGAAATACTTTTTATCAGCCACTATCCGACCAAAAAACGACCCATGTACACTATGCCAGACCCGGACGATTCGGATTATACCCTTAGTTTTGATATGATCGGCCGGGGAGTAGAGTGGATAACCGGCGGACAAAGAATAAACAATTATAAAACACTGGTGGGGAATATTAAAAAATGGGGAAATGACCCTAAAGATTTTGCCAACCCTTACCTCCAGGCATTTAAATATGGCATGCCGCCGGAAGGTGGTTTTTGCCTGGGCTTGGAAAGAATAAGCCAAAATATTCTCGGGCTGTCAAATATACGCGAGGCCAGTCTTTTTCCCAGAGATATGACCAGAATAGATTTTCGATTGGCTGAGAAAAATAAGAAATCTAAAAATAGTCATGGTGAGGAAATATTCGAAAGAATTTGTCAAATACTTGACAAAAATGGATGTAAATATAAAAAATATGAACATAAGGCTGTTTTTACCAGTCAGCAAGCGGCAGATGCAAGGGGTACGAGTTTAGAACAAGGAGTAAAAGCTTTAATTATGCTGGCAGATAAAAAACCTGTCATGTTAGTACTTTCAGCCACGGACAAAGTTGACAGCACCAAGTTCAAACAGATATTTGTTTTTAGCGATTTGAGAATGGCATCTGCAGAAGAAGTAGAGAGAGTCAGCGGTTTAAAAATTGGTGCTATTCCACCATTTGCCAAACTTTTTAAAATACCATGCTACCTAGATAAGGGTTTAGGTTTAAATAAAGAGATTGTTTTTAATGCAGGTTTGAATACAAAGTCAATAAAAATGAAATATAAGGATTATGAAAAAATTGTCAAGCCAAAAGTTTCCTTGTTTGCTCAAAAAGCTTAATTTTGTCTCTGACGGCCTGTCTGAATTATTCAACCGTGTTTTCAGAAAAACTCAAAAACTGAAACTTGTCTTGCTTCTTTCTTTCTTTTTGCTTTTCCCGGTGCAAAACAAAGATTGGTACAGTAGTTTGTCATTGGGTGAGACACCGGTTAGGCAGATGGCGTCAGCGGCTGTAAAGCCCCAAAGCATACTCGAGTCGCGGGGGGAGGCTTTTCCATATCTTTCGGCAGGCGGTGTTTATCTGTTTGACCTAAACAGCCGGACATTGTTTTACAGCCGAAATGCGGACAAACACTTTTACCCCGCTTCTACTACTAAAATAGCAACAGCTCTGGTTGCTTTAAACACTTATCAAGATAATGATATAATCAACATCTTGCCGCATCCGGCACAAGGGCAGGTTTTAGGCTTACAAACAGGCGAATTATATAGTTTTTCCAATCTTTTTTATGGTTTGCTTGTGCAGTCCGGCAATGATGCGGCCGAGGTCCTGGCGCAGGCCTACCCTGATGGTGAGCAGGCATTTATTGAAAAAATGAACCAACTGCTTTTTTTATTGAAGTTGACAGATACTCATTTTGCAAACCCTACCGGTATTGACCAGTGGCAGCACTACAGTAGTCCCCATGATTTAGCTTTGCTGGCAGATTATGCTTTGGAAAAGCAGGAGTTTTCCCGGGCCGTTTCGACAAAATACTATCAAATCAGCGACACAACGGGGCAGCATATTATAAATTTGGAAAACGTAAACAAACTGCTTGGAAACTATGAAGGGATGGCTGGGGTAAAAACCGGCTGGACCGAGCTGGCCGGCGAGTGCCTGGTTTCTTTGGTGAAAAAAGACGGCAGGGAAATAGTAGGGGTGGTCTTGCAAAGCAGTGACAGATTTGGCGATACAAGGAAAATGATGGACTGGGCCCAGAGTAATTTTTTTGAAACTACGCTATAAAAATTTATTGTTTGTATACAGTGTCATTGAGGGCGGGAATGAAACCCAAAAAGTCATTATCTCCTTCGAAAAAAAGAACCGGCTGGAGAAACTTTTGTTCTATTAGCGTATCAATATAGCCCATATATACCCGGCGTAAGGTAACAGTATCAGTTTTAATGGATGGAGAGGAAATAATATAGCCTCCTCCGGCGATAAATTGGTTCCATAGGCTGGCACTGGAGGCAAGCGGATAGTCGCTGAAGGCCCCATAGTCTATAGGGAAATATTGGTAGTTTATAAGGATGATACCATTTATGCCGGTGTTTCCGGCGTCGGTAACAATTATCTGGATGACGCCGTTTTTAGCCTTGATAGTTTTGACCGGCAAACCTTCAATATCCTGGCGGTAAAAATCTATTTTTACCATGCTGGCTTCAGATTGGGAAACGGCCGGCACCATTTGCTGTCCGCTTATTTTCATGTATTGGGTTTCGATAGTATTATCTGAGAGGTCTTCGGGCATTAAGCCGGTTTGTGCCAGGTATTGTTTGACCTTGATAATGGCCTGATCGGTGTTTGTCAGGAGTTTATATCCGGTTAAGTTTTGGTCCAACTGCCAGTCATAGCGGAGGGTAAAGGTTCCGTTAAAGATGTTCATTTCGAGTGAAGTTTTATTCGTGCTATTTTGCCATTGGTAGTTTTTTTCAGTCAGTTTTTTTTCTTCCTGGATAAAGCCGAGCAGCAAAGCCTGCTTTTTGGCCTTTTCCAAGGCCAGCAAGTTTGGTTTAGAATATGGGCTATAGTAAATATCGACCCTGTCTTTTAGCGCAGGCAGGGTATTGGTGGGCGTTTCCAGTTTGAAACTGTAACCACTGCTTTTAACTGTGTTTTCCAGTGTTAATTTGGGAATGGCCCCAAAACGCATAGCCGGAGGGGCTTCCTTTGGCGGGTGAGCCTGCTGCCAATATTTGACAAAAAGTCCACTGCCGAGCTTAAATACAAAAAAAGCGGCTAAAAGAATACCAGAAACTTTCAATATTTTTTTGGTTGATTGCGATACTTCGGTCAAAGAAGACATATATAAGACAAAAAATGAATATTTTTTTGTAAATTTCTATTTTTCCCAGCAGGCTTTAGCCTGTTCGGGATCCCGTACAGACATTAGTCTGTCGGGACTAATTTCTAAATGGTTTGACTGTGCTTAATTTAATCCCAGTGAGCAAAAATATCAAAATATACATTTTAATATATCAAAACCCATTTTAGTATACTTGTTTGTTGTGGTAAAATTCAAGCAGATAGCACCTCGGGGGTTGTGTTGCGCCTGCGGTGAACCCCCGGAGGTGGAAAAACTTATTCTTATTGTAAAAATTAGCAAGCAAAGACAAATATGAAACCCGTCCGTGTCCGTATCGCTCCTTCACCTACCGGGTATCCGCATATCGGTACCATTTGGCAGGCACTATTAAACTATTCTTTCGCCCGGAAAAATAAAGGTAAGTTTATCGTTCGGATAGAGGATACCGATCGTGCCAGGTTTGTAGCAGATGCGGAAAAAAGTTTATTTTCTGCCTTAAAG
>CAYNBK010000035.1:0-8032 GCA_964395485.1 uncultured Pseudomonadales bacterium | reverse complement strand
ATTATTCATATGAAATGTATCTTAGCATGTTGTCTAAATTTTGGGGTCCATTATATGATGAAAACAGAAGATGTAGCTGATTTTATTGCTTTTACCCTAGAAAGACCTAATGATGTTTACGTAGAAAGTATCGTTGTATCAAAAATGATGTAAAGGAGTTAGAAATGTATGATATTAAAAAATGCAAAATAGTAAAAATTGACCAGGGAGCTTTTTATTTAGGAGAATCAACTAAAGAAAAAAGTGTAGGATATGTAGATACCCACGGCTAAAGCCGTGGATCTCTGCCGCGAAGCGGCCGTTTTAGAACTTAAACCACACTCTTCTTTAACTATTCATAATCGCTGGGGAGGAATAGAAAACCTAACCCAAGTTAAAGGCAGTTGTGTTATGACTATATTTGATAAACCAGAAGGAACTAATTACAAACTAGATGAAAAAGATAAACTTAGAATAGAACCTGAAGGAGTTTGGCATATCCACAGTAACCCTTTTGATAAGCCATCATTAACCTATTGGCATTTTGAAGGTGACATTAGAAAAATAATTGAGGATATTAAAAAAGGAGCTGGATAAAAATGAAAATTATTTACCAAAACCAAATCAACAAATTTAAAAACAGTAAAGTTTGTTATGGGGATGAGTATCCTTTAGGCGATAAAGATATAAATGGGGCCGTGATAGAAGTTAAAGGCAGATATCCGGACAAGGGTAGGGTGGTAAACCAAAAATGCAAAGAGTTGGTTTATGTTCTGGATGGCTCAGGAAAAGTAGTGGTTGAGGGAAAAGAAAGCAGTTTTAACAAGGGCGACTTATTTTTAATTGAACCGGGAGAAAAATATTTTTGGCAAGCAGATTGTGTAGTTTTAATTTGTTGTTCTCCTGCTTTTTATCCAGAACAGCATAAATATACAAAATGACAAAAAACAAAAAACTTATAATTTTATCAGCCTTGCTTTTTCTTTTTGCTTTTTCTACAATATTTGCTTCTTCTTTATTAGAAAGAAAACCCTCTATGTTTCCAATATTCAAAAATGGTTTTAGCCAGCAAATAAGTTTATCTAGTAGCAATGTTGGAGTCGGAACTTATTTAAGTGGATATGCCAGGTGGGCAAAAAGTACTGGCTGGTGGAGCGATGAACAAATTAAAAATGATATTACCAAACAATATTCGGCTTTTCATGAAGTGGGAGCTATCTGGGGAAGAGAAGACTTTTCCTGGCATGAACTGGAAAAAGAAGAGGGTAAGTTTGATTGGTCGTTAACTGGGATGGCCTCAGATTTGGTTTTGGAACAGTACAAAGATGGCGATAATATTACTGTTATTCTTGGTCAAACACCAGCCTGGGCTTCTTCTAGCCCTAATGGATCGACTGACCCTGATGCTTTTAAATATCCGGACAAAGACCCAAACTTAGCCAATTGGAAAAGATATGTTAGTAAAGTGGTAAGTAGATACAAGCATAAAGTAAAATACTGGGAAATATGGAATGAGGCAGATATATATCAACAAACAGGAACATATTTTTTTATCCCTAAACCAGGAGAAACCAGAGAAGAATCATATGCTAAATTGCTTCAAACTGCATATACTACCATTAAAAAGATTGATCCAGAGGCAAATGTATTAATTAACAGTTTTGGTTCATGGAATATTAGCGGCGATCTAAGCAATCCATTAATGGGTGATAATATGCTTGAGTTTATTATGATGCAGAACCATATTGATGACGGACTTTGGCCTTACTTTGACATTTTTAATATTCATATTTATAGCTTGAGCGATCCGGGGGAGGAAGTTATTAGAGCGAAAAATTTACTCAATAACTGGCAAGTTTCTAAAAATAAACCAATATTTATTACTGAAACCAACCCGAATCAGTATTTAGATACAAATCCTCCTCCAGGTTTACTAACACCTGGATCAGGAGGCAATACAGTTGACAATGCTGCTGCTATTATGCCCTGGTGGCTAACTAGAGAAATCAAAAGTGGAGCAGATAAAACATTTTGGTTTTCACTGCTCAATTGGCAGTGTGATCCCGGCTGTGGTAACTTTTCTCACGCCGGACTTATTAAAATATCTGATTTTTCCAAACAAAGTACATGGAGTAAGATGAAAAGCATTGTGACAGGCGTATCTGACAGTGTAAAAGATGCTAGCAAAAAATTTGAATAATGAATAACAAATATCAAGGCCATTATTTTTGACGCTGATGGCATGACCATCAGAGCAGAAATGTTTAGTAATATTCTCTCCAGAGAATATAACATTCCTTTAGATCAAATCCTGCCTTTTTTTGAAAACGAATTTCAGCTTTGCCTTGTTGGTAAGGCGGATATTAAAAAAGAACTAAAAAAATATTTAAAAAAGTGGAAACTTAATAAAACCCCAAGTGAACTACTTAATGACTGGTTTAAGTTTGAAGATAAGATTGACAAAAGAATACTACTCATTATCAAAAAGCTACAGCAAAAAAAGATACTATGCGTTTTGGCTACTAACCAGGAGCAATATCGAACTAAATACCTTCTTGAAAAAATGCATCTTGATAGCATTTTTGACAAAGTTTACTCCTCGGCTCATATTGGCTTTAGAAAACCAAATAAAGATTTTTACAACTACATTTACCAAGACTTAAAAAAACAAATCAAAAACTTAAAAAAACAAGAAATATATTACTGGGACGATAGAGGAAAAAACATTCTGTCCGCCCGTAAATTTGGCTTTAAAGCTAAAAGATACACAAACCTAAAAGACTTTAAAAATGTAATTAACGATTTTTTATGACAAAAATGAAACCCATTAAATATAAAGCCATTATTTCAGACATTGACGGTACACTCACTCCGATTAAGATAAACAGTTTACCCACCGATGAAGTCAAAAAAACTATCCAACAAACTGTAGAAAAAGGAATTACTTTTTCTTTAGCTTCCGGCCGCCCTTTTTTCCTGGTTAAATATCTAGTTGATTATTTGGGAACAGTTGACCCTTGTATTGTCGATAATGGGGCAGTCATAGCTGATAGTAAAGACGGAGCTGTTATGTGGGAGGCAATATTATCTACAAAAATTGCCAACAAAATTATCAAACTAAGCAAGAATTTTAAACTGGTTAGAGCCTCGTGTGATATAGGGGTGATAGATAATCCAATAAGCATTCCTGCTAAAGCCAAAGCAAGAAAAATATCAATCCATGATATTTCTTATGAAAAAGCGGACGCTATTATCAATCAAATTATGACTGAATTTAAAAATGTTGCTTGTGTCAAAGCCGCTTCTTATCAGGCAGCACATCTTACTGATGTTTATTTTTCCGACTCTAACGCCACTAAGCAACATGCAGTTTTAAAATTAGCCGAGATTTTAGGTATTACTCATCATGAAATTATTGGAGTTGGAGATGGATATAACGATTATCCTTTACTAATGGCCTGTGGTTTAAAAGTAGCTATGGGAAATGCCGTTGATGAGTTAAAAGAAATTGCCGATTATATTGCTCCCACAGTTGAGAAAGATGGATTGGCCATAGTTTTAAAAAAATATTGCCTATCTTAATTCACAAAATATTTTTCCGAACTCTTTCATAAATAATGCTACCTGATTTTATCCCGAGGTGTATAGTTTTGTACACCTCGGGGGTGTAGGAATTTTTTCGGATCTTCTCACCCATGACAACCGTCATTTCTGTTAAATTGAGGAAAAGCTAGTTTTAGAGTAAAATTGACATATTATTTTATGACAAAAAATAAACTAGCCATCTTTCGGGGTAAAAAAATTAGAAGAATAATTTACAAAAACGAATGGTGGTTTTCTGTTATTGATGTGATTTTAGCATTGACAGAATCAAAAAGACCGAGAAAATATTGGAGTGATCTTAAGAAAAAATTAATAGATGAGGGCTATATTGAAGTGTCCGAAAAAATCGGACAGTTGAAACTACCATCGCTGGATGGAAAAATGCGAGAAACAGATTGTGCTAACACAGAGAACATATTTCGCATAGTTCAGTCCATTCCCTCACCAAAGGCGGAACCATTTAAACGCTGGCTTGCCCGCGTTGGTTATGAAAGAGTTCAGGAGATTGAAGACCCGGAACTGGCCACCAAACGGACCCGGATGCTTTACAAAGCTAAGGGTTATACCAATGCCTGGATTGAAAAACGAATGAGGGGGATTGAGATTCGTGAGACTTTAACTGATGAGTGGGACAAAAGAGGTATCAAACAGCAAAAAGAATACGCTATTTTGACTGCTGAGATTTCCAAAGCCGCTTTTGATATGACCCCGAGTCAATATAAAAAATTTAAAAACTTAAAAAGGGAAAATCTGCGCGACCACATGGATGATTTGGAGCTGATTTTTAACATGTTGGGAGAGGCTTCCACTACCGAGATTGCCAGGGTCAAAGATCCGAAAGGGTTTATAGCCAACAAAAAGGTTGCCCGCAAAGGCGGCAGTGTGGCCGGCAGGGCCAGGCAAGATCTGGAATCAAAAACTGGCAGAAAAGTCTCTACCAGACGGAACTACTTAAAATCACCTCAAAAGCTAGCAAAATTAAATCCATGATGAATTTTAAACTTGGTCAAGTTGTCAACTATGCTTACTTGCAAGAAGAGCTAATTCCTCAGGCCCTAAAGGAGTTTTTTGGCGATGACATTCCCGGGCAGGAAGAACCAATGTATGAAGAAATCAACGCCCTTTTTAATGAGTGGCTTATTTTTGATTTTAAACTTCCCAATAACATAAGCTTTGCCGCCCAATATTTTTTAAAAAATCCTGATGGCCTTGATCAGCCACTGCTTGATGAGCTTGAAGGTGTATTAAAAACCCAACGCTATGACTTTCTAGAGATAATCGAAGTTAAAAAGGGAGAGTGGTTAAAACTTTACTCCTTTAACAAAGGCAAGGTGCTCAAAGTTTGGGACAAAGCCGGCTCTACCAATATTTCAGAAAAAATCACTATTACCGGCCGGGTGGCAAAAATCCGCGGCCGTTGGTATTTAGTAGGAAGCAATGGCATCCAATTGCCTTTTTCTTCAACTTCACGCCATAAAAAAATTATTAGTCAAGCCAAGGGCGGTTTTAACTTCACGCCAAAAGACACTTTGGGTTATTTGGTAAAAAAAGATAGCTCAAAACAAACGGTTCAACCGAAGATTTACACCAAAAAAGAAATTAAAAACAAAAGAAAAAAACTGGAAAAAAAGTTTAACAAACTGGTTAAAAAATATAATTTTCAAGTTGATTTTAAAAAAGTAACTGAGTATATTTATCATGAGAACTACCAGTCCAACCATGCGGATATGTATAAAGACATTGTTGACTTGGGTGTTCCTGAAAAAGCCTTTTTTGATTCACTCCAACTATTCCAGGATATCTGGAACTTTTTTCCTCATAAAGTTTTAAAAGACAAGTGTCCGGCAGAAATGTACCAGGAGGCGTACTTGAAATGAAAAAACTAAATTTCAGTCAGGATGTAACTAAAATTTTGCGTTCTTTTACCAAAGAAATATCAGGGGATTTGGATGCTAATCTAGTCGGTATTTATCTTTTTGGTTCATTGACTTATAACGACTTTAATCCCAAAAGAAGCGACATTGATTTAGTAGTAATTTTACAAAAACCAGTTACTGCTAAAAAACTGGCACAAATCAAAAAACTTCATATTAGGTTAGAAAAAGAAAACCTGAATTGGAAAAAACGAATCGAGTGTTCATATTTGCCAGTCAAAATGCTAAAAAATATTTTGCCGCCCAAAGAATCTCGCCCTTATTATGGTGAAGGTACGCTTTATCCTAAGGCTCATTATGGCAATGAATGGTTGATTAATAACTATCTTCTTTATCAACACGGATTTACTTTACTTGGCCCAGATTTTAAAACACTTGTTAAACCAATTAAGATAAAAGATGTTAAAAAGGCTTGTATTAGAGATTTATACACTGAGTGGAAGCCCAAAATAAAAAACAGCAAATATCTTACTAACCCTCATTACCAGTCTTATTTGGTTTTAAATTTATGCCGGATTTTATACACAGTTAAACAAAACAAACTATCCTCCAAAAAAATTTCTTCCGGCTGGGTCAAAAGTAAATATAAGCAGTGGTATAATCTTATTCAAACAGCTAAAAATTGGAAATATGGAAAAAAGATGAACTTAAACAAAGAAACAATAAGTTTTATTAAATTTGTGCTAAAGGAAGTTTAAAAATGCTTAGTGAAGGCCAGGAACTACCAATAACAAATCAGGAAAGAAATATTACTTTTACTGGCCTTACTAAATCTACTCTAGATTTACTTGGTCATCATATCAGGCACAAAGAAAATATCGGAGTGGCTTCTTTGGTTTTTGTGGGACTAAAAACAGCTTTTCCAGAGCGTTTTAAAACTTTGGATGTTAACGATCCTAATGTTCGCTTTTTTGGTTCAATTGTATGGCTAGGAATTGAGCTTAACGACGCTTGTGATATGTTGCCGCAAGTACGTGCTGAGGGTAATCAAGAAGCTGCTAACGAAGTATTTACCTGTTGGAAAGCAGTTATAAGACATTCTAAAGCTATAGTTGCCTCTGGTCCAGACAAGGAGTTTAAAGAAAAACTTTTGTCTGATTATCAAAGAGAAATACTGGCCATAGAAAGAAAGGCTAGAGTTAATCCTGATGAATGGGATTTAGCCAAGATTTTAAGATATCGTGAAATAGTTAATGGTATTAGTGTAGTGGCAAATGCAGCCGCTTTATTAGGTGAAGAAGCATTGCCCAGAAGGTTAGATAGTATTGATAAGGCTGATCTTTCATGGGAAACTCTGGAAAAAAAATACTCTTGGCTAATTGATGGCAAACCAGCCACTGATACAGAAAAAAGGCTCTGCGCTCTTTTTTATATGATGATGGGTATTCAAATTACTGACGACTGGTTGGACATAAAAGATGATACCAGGTTAGAGTTAAATACTATTGCTACCGTGGTTTTAAAAAAGCAAAGAGGTAAACCCGAATTTGCTATTCCCATTCTTGACCATTTATCTAATTCATACTGGAGAAAAGCTAAAACTTTTGGAGTTAGTAAACAAGCTTGGATTAGCTTCAATTTCTTATTTGAACAGGCAAAAAAAGTCTCCCAACGTTTTCCTACCAAAGCCGGTGGTAAAAGAGAAATATTATTAAATGGTGGTTTAGAAGCCCTACAATCTGCAGCAACAAGGGTAAAAGCTGCTGCCAGCCCAGAACAATAAAATGACCAGTAAAAAATTCTTGCTTATTACTTTTTCCACTATGTGTTTTTATATTTTTTTAAGAATATTTGGCTGGCTGTATTTAGCCCAGACTAAACTATGGCAGATAATGATCAGTGATAAACTTCATCATTATCATTTCGGGCTTTTGTTAATCCTAGGTTCAGTATTTTTTTTAAGAAAGCTGTCGGAGTTAAAAGCTTGGCTGATGGCTATTGGCAGTGGTATGGTTATGGATGAGGCTATATTAATATTTGTACCTGTTAATCCTGTTGTTTTTTCCCACTATCATGCTTTTTATTCCTTAGATAAATTTCTTATTGGTTTACTTTTTGAATTTAGACTATGACGAAAGCGCAGCGTGGCCGAGTGAAACGAGGAGTATGAAACAAGTTGACTAATTATTAAAGCGCTACCCACTTTTGCTTCACATCTTTGCTTGAGTTATCAGTAGGATCTACCGTAACTTTGCCGTCGACTGATCGCAGTGCAAGTCGGGAGATGCCACCGTCGCCTAGATAAACCTTTGTACGGCCATAGCCTTTTTTGGCGTTTGCGAGAAATTGATTGAGAGTTTGTCTGAGTTCGTCTTTGGCATTTGGAGCAAAGTCGGCATAATCAAAGCCAGTAAGCATGAAATTGACCTTTCTTAGCTCGGACTCTAGAGTTGCAAGGTCGTTGTTCTTGATAGCTTCAATAATTCTATTTTTAACAGATTTAGGCTTTTGTTCTTGCATAGTATAATGGACCCCAAAATTTAGACAACATGCTAAGATACATTTCATATGAATAA
>CAYNBK010000034.1:0-8092 GCA_964395485.1 uncultured Pseudomonadales bacterium | reverse complement strand
AAAATCCGGGTTAAGCTGGAAGCGGCTTGAAGATTTCGGCCTTGAGTACCGTTATATCGCCTATTATCTTCAAAATAAATTATCTTACGACGAAATGGCCGTTAAACTGCAAAAAGAAATAGAGCAGGAAATTTGGAAAGTAGTCAAGGAAGGACAAAAACTTCCCCCTGAGGTAGGTGAAAAACAAGAATAGTCAGTATTTGCTGAGCGCTATTACTCTGCAGAAAAATAAGAGAAAAGTAAATATTTTTCTAAACGGCCAGTATGCTTTTTCCCTGTCTCTTTTGGATTTGCAAAAACAGGGCTTAAAACAAGGTATTTATCTTGATGAAGCTGATATCGCGAGGCTTAAAAATCTGGCTAATTTTGATTTACTGTATCAAAAGGCGCTTGGATTGCTGGCTTTGCGGCCCCGCTCGGCGGCGGAAATTGAGTTCAGCCTGAAAAGATACGCACAAAAAAAAACAATCACGGAGGATGTAGATAAAATAAAGCGGGCGGTACTTTTGAAGCTGGAAAAGAAAAATTATCTAAACGATAAAGAGTTTGCCGCTTGGTGGATAAGACAAAGACAAACACAAACTATAAGCGGTGCAATAAAATTGCGTTATGAGCTTTTGCAAAAAGGTATAGACAGAAAGATAATAGATGCTGTTTTGGCAGAAAATATAGATAGTCAAGAGAATTGCAAAATACAAACCATACTGGCAAAAAAACTAAAAATTTGGGCGGGGCTTCCCTATTTTAAAAAAAGAAAAAAGTGTTTGGATTTTTTGCTAAGGCGGGGTTTCAACTATGGCCAGGCCAAGGAGGCGGTTGACCAATACTGTAAAAAGGATTAAAATATAATAATAGTTTTTTGCAGGAAAGAATCCAAGACGGGATGTAACTTTGGGCAAAAACAGGCAAATAAATTTATGAAAAAGTCAGTCATAAAAATAACAAATAATATAGTCCGAGATGAGTCGGCGGATTTGTACTGTTTATAAAAGAACCTGTATAGCTTAAGCTTTCCTCCAAGAAACTATTCCATTATTTCTTAGTAAGAAAGGGTTAATATTCTGCCTTTGGCGGAATAAACATAAGATATGTCTTTTTTGAAAAGATTATCCAATATATTTAAGCCGGAAGATAGAAAAAGTGGTCCGGTACAGGTGAGACAGCCCCAAAAAGTAAAAATGCAGAAAAAGCCGGGAGTAGTAGTTGATTTGCGCGAAAAAGAGAGGATTTTACAGGAAGCCCAAGCCCAGGCAAAAGAGATAGTGTTGACAGCCAAGGAAGACGCTTTTAGGGTGAAGCAGGACTCTTTGGATAGAGTGAGCAAACTGCGAAATGAAGCAGAAGAGCTTTCCAAAAAAATAGTCAGAGAGCAGACAGAGTTGGAAAAAAGAGAGGCAGTACTAGGGGAGAAAGAAAATATTTTAAAAGGGCAGATGCGCGGCATAAACGAGAAAATAAGCAAGCTGGACAAGCTAAAGCAGGAGCTTATTGAAAAATTGGAAAAAATTGCCCATATGACAAGGGATGAGGCAAAAACCAAACTGATGGATGCGACAAGCAAAAAATTGAGCGATGAAATAGCGATCCGGATAAAAGAAGCAGAAGAAGAAATAAAAGAAAAAACCGATGAAAAGGCAAGAGAGATTTTGACCGATGCGATGCGTTTCGGAGCCACTGACTATGTAGCCGAATTTACGGTTTCGACAGTCAATATAAAAGGCGAGGAAATGAAAGGCAGGGTAATCGGAAAAGAAGGGCGTAATATCAGGGCTTTTGAAAAAGCAACCGGTGTAGATGTAGATTTGGATGAGGAAAATGTGATACGCTTATCATCTTTTGATTCGGTCCGGCGGGAAATCGCCAAATTATCTTTGGAGCAATTACTGCGCGACGGCAGGATACAGCCGGCCAGAATAGAAGAAGTAGTACTCAAAACCAAAACACAAGTGGATAAGATAATGCTGCAAGCAGGTGAAGATTTGTGCCGCAGGGTAAAGGTGTATAATTTGCCTATTGATTTAGTAAAAACGCTCGGGCGTTTTAAATACCGCTTTTCTTACGGACAAAACATGATCCTTCATACTTTGGAGGAAACCAAAATGGCAGTATCCTTGGCTTACGAACTGGGAGCCAACGTAAATGTAGTTAGGCTGGGATGTTTGCTTCATGATATCGGTAAGGTAATTACCGATAAAGAAGGGTCGCATGTTCAGCTAGGGGTAGAGTATTTGAAAAAGTACAATATTCCATCTGCCATTGTTGATTGTGTGGCTCAGCATCATGAAGATGAGGACTTCAGTTCGACAGAAGCGGTCTTGGTATATGTGGCCGATGCAATTTCCGGTTCCAGGCCGGGAGCCAGGTATGAAGACTATGAAGAGTATGTGAAAAGAATAAAGGAAATAGAAGATTTGGCCAAGAGTTTTAAAGGAGTAAAAGAAACTTTTGCAGTTCAAGCAGGCAGAGAGATAAGGGTGATAGTTTCGCCGGAAGAATTAACAGACAGCCAGACGGTAAAACTGGCGCATGATTTGAAAGAAAAAATCCAGCAAAAGCTAAGCTATCCGGGTACCATAAAAGTAACTGCCATTAGAGAATTCCGTCAGACGGATATAGCAAAGTAGACAAAGGTGGTAAAATAGAAATAGGTAAATTAAAAAAGGAGGCGATATATGAACAAAAAAGACCTAATAGAAATTGTGGCCAAAAAGGCTCATCTTACAAAAAAAGCTGCCAGAGAAGGAATTGATGCCTTTTTGGATGAGCTTACTAAAAGTGTTAGAAAAGGAGAGAAGGTAGTTGTTTCCGGATTCGGCACTTTTAAATTGAGCAAAGTAAAGGATAAAAAAGGAAGAAAAAGCCCGAAAGATCCTACACCTATCATTCATAAGGCGCACAAAGTAATCCGCTTTGCGGTTGCGAAGAAGCTAAGACAAGATATTAAATAATATATTTTTCTTAACATGAAAACCGGCAGCTTATGTTGCCGGTTTTTTTGTATATTTTATGTCAGGCACGATAAATACTATAAAAGCCAGTTATAAATTAAAGGTAAAAGACGTTTTTGTCTATCGGGGGATGATGATTCTCTGGATGTTGGGATGGGTTTTCAGCTTTTTGAGTATGTTTTTTTTGTGGCGGTCGGCTGTCATTACTAGCGATTTGGCCGGATATAGCCTCAAGGAGTTGATTACTTACTATTTTTTAGTCGCTTTTGTCTGGGCTGCTTGCGGCTGGTTCCCTTATTACTGGATTGCAGATAGTATAAAGACAGGCAATATCATTGGCTTTGTGACCAAGCCGATGAGTTTTCATTGGCATGTGTTTGCCAGTGAACTGGCCTGGCATACGGTAAATATCATCTTTTATGGCATATTTTTGCTTTTCATTTTTTGCCTGGCGCATAACTGGCTGATTTTGGCTCCGCCGGTGAACCTGTTTTTATTTTTCCTGGCTTTGGTGCTGGCGGCGCTGACAATATTTGAATTCAGTATTTTGATGTCTACGGCGGCCTTTTGGGTGATAAACTATGGCAGTTTGGCTTCATTGTTTTGGATGTCCTTGAGTTTGCTTGGCGGACAGATGCTGCCGCTGGCATTTTTCCCACTTATCTGGCGAAGAATAATTTTGCTTCTGCCCTTTCGCTATATGTCTTCTTTTCCGATTGAAGTATATTTAGGTCGTCTGACGCCGGGTGAAGAGGCGGCGGCTTTTTTGGCGGCCGGCGGATGGGTAGTAATATTTCATTTATTGTTTAATTTTTTTTGGAAAAAAGGCTTAAGGAAATATACAGCCTTTGGCCAGTAAGGTTTAAGCTGATGAAAATAAAACTAATTGGAAAAACCATAAAGCGCTATCTAAGACTGCTGGCGTCATTTTTCCGCTATAGTTTGATGGGGGAAATGGAGTTTAGGAGCAGTCTTTTGTTTTGGACAGTATCGAACATGCTCTGGTTGGCTTTGGGAGTGATAGGAGTGGAGTTAATTTTTGGACAGATATCCGATATCGCCGGCTGGACAAAAAATGAAGTATTTATAGTTTTATTTTTTTCGGCCTTGTTTAATGACGTAGCCTGGACTTTGATTTATGACAATTTGGACTCTTTTTCCCGCTATATCCGCTACGGCAAGCTGGACTATCAACTTCTCTTGCCGGTAAATACCCGTTTTCTGCTTTCTTTCCGCAAGTTGGAGTTTGACCATTATGTCAGGATAGTGTTGGAGTTGGGTTTGATTTGGCAGTTTACCAGACTGGAGGTAGGTCACTTTTCGGCCTTAAATGCATTGGCGGCGCTGTTTCTTTTTGTCTGTGGTTTTATTATTTTTTATAGTTTGTTTTTTGCTTTAACAGTCTGCAATATTTGGTTTACCAATCTGGCTAATGTGCTGGATTTTTTTGGGAGCCTGGCCGAGCTGGGAAAAAGGCCAATTGATATTTTTAAAAGAGGCTGGTATGTACTTTTTGCTTATTTTCTGCCGGTCGGTTTTATCGCTACCTTTCCGGCTGAGGCAATACTGGGTAAAATAGACGGACGAAAGCTTATTTTGGCTCCGGTTTTGGCTTTATTTTCTTTATTTCTCTCGCAAAAGTTTTTTAATTTTGCCCTTAAGTATTACAGTTCGGCGTCAAGATAAAAATATATGTTAGAATAAGATATGTCTATAATACAAGTCAACAATTTGAAGCGTTATTATAAGGTTCACCAAAAAGAAGCCGGCTTGAAAGGTTCTTTGAAGGCGCTTTTTAAGCGTAAATATGAAACTGTAAAAGCAGTAGACAATGTATCTTTTAATATTAACGAAGGTGAGCTGGTGGGGTTTATCGGACCAAACGGAGCCGGGAAAACCACTACTTTAAAGTGTTTGTCGGGATTACTTTATCCAAGCGGCGGAAAAGTGAAAGTATTGGGTTTTAATCCATGGGACAGGAAACATGAATTCCTCAAGCAGATTTCGCTGGTTATGGGTCAGAAAAACCAACTCTGGTGGGATCTGCCGGCTATGGAGTCTTTTTTGCTGAATAAAGAAATTTACGAAATACCGGATGATAAGTTTAAAAAGGTATTGGATGAGCTAATAGGAATGCTGGAGTTAAAAGAGCATGTTAATGTGCAGGTAAGAAAACTTTCCCTCGGGCAAAGGATGAAATGCGAATTGGTGGCTGCTCTTCTTCACTTGCCCAAGGTACTTTTTTTGGATGAACCAACCATAGGGCTTGATGTGGTCATGCAAAAAAAAATGAGGGATTTTATTTATTCGTACAACAGGAAATACAAAGCGACTATTATACTTACCAGCCATTATATGGGTGATGTGGCGGAGCTATGCAAACGGGTGATAGTGATAGACAAGGGCGTTATAGTTTATGATGGTTTGCTGGGTGATATTACCGAGCGCTTTGCCGACCACAAGCTTATAAAGGTGGTTTTTTCAAAAGCGATTGATCCCAAGGGTTTGGAGAAAATCGCCGAAGTAAAAGAATACAAATTCCCCCGGGCAATATTGAAGGTAAAACGAAATACAGTCTCGCTGGCGGCGGCCGAACTACTGCGCAGCTTTCCGGTGGGAGATTTGAATATTGAGGAGCCTTCGATCGAAGACATTATCCGAGAGCTTTTTACCGGTAAAGACTATTCATAAAATAACAAGACTTTGCTTGATGACTTTTAGCTTGTAGTGTATTAAGATGTTAATACAGTATGGATATATATAACTACCTTACTCCGGTTGAAAAAAAACAACTCTCTTTGAGAAAAAATATTCATAAACTGCTGCAGTCAGGTCATGGCGTAAGGGAAATCTCGCGCATGCTGAAAATAAGCTCCGCTACGGTGATAAATACCAAAAGGCTTTTGGGCTTTAAACTGAAGGCAGTACAAAAACAGTCCAAAATAAACAAAAGAAAAGTGCCCTGGAAGTGGGGGTAGAGGCAGATGAAATATTTGCAGATATTTAAAACAACCTGGCAGAATGCCTTGGTTTACCGCGTAAACTTTATTATGTGGCGGGCGAGGAGTTTTTTACTGCTTTTGACTACATATTTTTTGTGGTCCGGCGTATTTGTTTCTTCTGTCCAAAAGACCATTTTCAACTATCAATCCAGCCAAATTATCAGCTATTTGCTGTTAGTATCTTTGCTAAATTCAGTGGTTATGAGCTCCCGGACAGCGGACTTGGCCTGGATAATAAACTCCGGCGATCTGTCAAATTTTTTGACCAAACCCCTATCTATTGTTAAATATTTCTTTTCCCAGGATATGGCGGATAAAATCCTAAATATATTGTTTCTTGCGGCAGAACTGTTTATATTTATTTCGCTGTTTAGGCCGGTATTTTTTTGGCAGTTGGACTTGGTGCTTCTATTTTCCTTTTGTTTTGCTGTTGCTTTGGCAGTGCTTCTTTATTTTTTGATAAATTTTATGCTTGGCATACTTGGTTTTTGGACCAATCAAGTTTGGGCGGCCAGGTTTTTGCTTATGACGATGATAGATTTACTGGCCGGAAATCTCTTTCCATTGGATATTCTACCTGCCCCGGTTTTTTTACTGTTTAAAATACTGCCGTTTAATCTGCTGGTTTATTTTCCAGCCGAAGTTTATCTTGGTCGTTTATCATTGGAGCAAATACTGGGTGGATTTGGAGCTCAGGCCATTTGGATGGCTGTATTTGTGTTTTTTTTGCGTTATTTTTGGAAAAAAGGGCTGTTGCGCTACAATGCCGAAGGGAGATAAAAAATGCAGAGATTAAAAGATTATAGGAAATACTTACGGATTTGGCTGTCTTTTTCTCATGCATCTTTTCAAGAGGCGATTTTGCTAAATCCTTTTTCGGCTCTGTTTTTTTTACTTGGTAAATCGGTCAGGTTTTTTTCTTTTTTCTTTTTTCTTTACGTTTTGATCGGACAAAGTAAAAACTTTCTCGGGTATACCCAAAATGAGGTGATATTGTTTTACTTGGTTTACAATTTGGTGGACATAAGCGCACAAGCCTTTTTCCGTGGAGTGTATTGGTTCCGCGGGACAATACTTAGCGGCTATTTTGACCATTTTCTTTTAAAGCCTATTCACCCTCTTTTTAATGTGTTAACGCGCTATACTGATTTTTTGGATGTTTTTACTCTTATTCCTTTGTTAATTTATTTTTTCTATTTTCTGGCAGTAAACAATATGTTAAGTTTTTTTTCTTTATTTTTATTTTTTTTGGCTTTTGCCTGCGGGATGACGATAGCTTTTAGTTTTCATGTTTTATCTATGGCAGTGGGGGTAATTACCACCGAGGTAGACAGCATTATTTGGATGTATAGAAACCTGATAGGCATGGGCAGGGTGCCGGTGGATGCTTATGTGGCCCCGATCCGTTTTATCCTGACATATTTAGTGCCCGTGGCCGTGATGACAACCATACCGGCCAAATTATTGGCAGGATTGGATAGCCCCCTGCTGTTATTAATATCTTTGTCTGTGGCAGGCGCTTTTTTGGCCATCAGTTTGTCTTGCTGGCGCTGGGCTCTGACCAAATATTCGTCCGCATCGAGCTAAAATTGTGGTAAAATCAGAGAATTAATAATAAAGAGTAATTTATTTTATGAAAACAAAGACAAATAAAGGTTCTGCCATAGTGCTCGTTACCATGCTGGCTTTTATAGTTTTGGGACTGGGAGCCTTGGTCGGCTGGCAGTGGCACCGCTCACAGATGGAAAACCTGCTTTTGGACAATTTAAAACTACAGCAGGAGTTGGATATACTACAGCAGGAAGAGGGATCTTGCTCGGCCAAGGAGGAGAACAAAAAAGCGACTGCTTCTGCAGAGTTTTTAGAAAACACTAAAGAAACTTCAGACAGTGCAAAGACTACAGCAAATAATTCAATATCCTCTCCTTCGGCAGATTTTCTGGGGGAATAGAGTTGGCGAATTCTATTATCTGTATTTCTACCAGTTATTACCGGAAGTAAAGAGAGGGATAACTATAGCTCTTTATAAAAAAATCGCCACGACTTTTTTATGAAAAATAGGACATTTTGTTTTAACACTGCCATAGCTATAGTATTGGCAAAACAAATTTGTATTTTTTTTGCCAATAATATAAAAATTGA
>CAYNBK010000033.1:6656-8239 GCA_964395485.1 uncultured Pseudomonadales bacterium | reverse complement strand
GATTGTCCGGAAGAAAGCCTGGAAAAGGTTTCTTATAATATTGAAAATAATACTTTTAATTTGGTGGTTGAAAAAAAAAGCGGTTATCCCGCACTACAGACAAAGGATCTTAAATATAACTATACGGGAGTAAGCGCCGACATTGTTTTTATTTTGGGGGCAAGCAAAATTGAAGATCTTGGTGTCCTTTATCAGGAAGAAAATGCTTTTTTTGCCAATACGCAAGTTGTCAATATAAGCAATTCTCCCGCGGGCGGCCTTTTTGGCAAATTAAACATTTTTAATACTCAAGCCTCCAGTGTTTCTGAACTTACCGCCCTTTTTATTAAAAAAAATGAGCTGCCAATCGAGCAAGATTTATCCACAAATTTGGTCGCCGGCATGGAAGCATCTACCAACAACATGGCTTTTAAAACAAGCGCGGATACATTTGAAATAATGGCATGGCTTATGAAAAACGGCGGTCGCAGAAACCATCTGGGTCAGTTTACGCCTCACCAGGCAAATTTAAATAAGATGCCTGTCAATTGGGGGGCGCAGGCGCCATTTGCGGCTCAGATGAGCCAAAGCAATCCAGTAAATAATGCAAACAATGGAAATATCTACGGGAAAAACCCGACACTGAATCAGGGGAATAATCTATTTTACAAACAGCCCAAAGTTGAAGAACCATTTGGAACAGAACCAGACAAGGAAGGCGACAGCGCCATCCCTAAACCAGATTGGTTTAAGCCAAAAATATTTAAGGGAAAAACAAAAGTATAAATTTAGCCCCATTTGTAGTACAATATATAAGACATATTAATAAAAAAGGTGATTTATATTCGGTTTGAGCGCAAGAGACATTGCTTCTACTGGATATGAATTGAATAAGATGGTTTTGACTTCGGACGATAAACAGCAAATAATTCAGAATTTTGCGATAAAAAAAGGCGATACAGGATCCCCGGAAGTACAAATAGCTTTGCTTCAGGTTAAGATCGAAAAGCTGGCAGAACACCTTAAACTGCATAAAAAAGATGTCCACTCAAGGCGCGGTTTGCTCTCAATGGTGGCAAAGCGCCGCCGTTTGTTAAATTATCTCAAACTAAAAGATGAGGCTAGATATAATGCTCTTGCGGCCGAGCTGGAAAAAAACAAAATAGCTGGAAAAAAAGCAAAAATAAAAGAAAAACCCCCAGCAAAACCAGTAAAAGAAAATAAAACAGCCATAACAAAAAAAGAAAAAAAGACTAAAAAGGAGAAAAAGGTTAAAAACAAAGCCGGCAAAAAAGAATAATAGTACTTTTATACCGCTTTATTTTCCCGTTTATAAATAATGAAACAAAACAAAATTGTTAGTGAAAAAATTGTATTTGAAGGCAAGGAAATCGAATTTGAATTTGGACGTTTTGCCGCCCAGACTAATGCGGCAGTTTTGGCCAGAACAGGAGATACAATGGTTTTGGCTACAGTCGTATGTGGAAAAGAAAGAGAAGATCTGGATTATTTCCCGCTTCAGGTAGAGTATCAGGAAAAACTTTATGCCGGCGGTAAAATAAAAGGGTCAAGATGGGTAAAAAGAGAAGGGCGTCCTTCAGATG
>CAYNBK010000033.1:0-6646 GCA_964395485.1 uncultured Pseudomonadales bacterium | reverse complement strand
AGGCAATATTGACCGCCAGACTAATTGACCGGACTATCCGGCCGCTTTTTCCTAAAGAGTTTAAAAAAGAAATACAGATGGTTCTGACAGTATTGTCGGTAGATGGTGAAAATGATGCCGACAGTTTGGCATTGTGTGCCGCTTCAGCCGCACTTTCTATCTCTGACATCCCATTTAATGGGCCGGTAGCCGGTATCAGGGTAGGAGAAATAGAAGGAAAATTTGTCGCCAATCCCAGCTATGCCGAAAGAGAAAAAACTGCCCTTGACTTGGTGGTGTCATCTACCAAGGAAGCCTTGGTAATGGTTGAAGCGGGTGTTGGGGAGATGGAAGAATTTAGGATAATCGAAGCCCTGGAATTTGGCAAAGCTATTAATGAAAAAATTAACAGCGGTATTGTCAATTTGATGAAAAAAGCAGGCAAGGGAAAACAAGCGGTAGCATCATTAAGTGAAAATAAAGAGCTAAAAAACAAGCTTAAAAAGGAATTCAGCAAAGAATTTCTGGCTTTGATGCAAAAGAATATAGACGAAAGACAAAGCCGAGAAAGTGTTGATAATTTGCTTGATAAAGCAGTAGCGGTTTTTTCTGACGACAGCAAGAAAGAAATAAAATCACTTATATTTGATATTCAAAAAGAGATGTTGAGGGAGCAAGTTTTAACTAAAGGTATTCGCGGGGATGGCCGTAAAGCAGATGAAATCCGGCCGCTTGAAGTCGAAGTGTCGGTATTGGCCAGAACTCATGGTTCGGCTGTGTTTAGCAGAGGGGCAACTCAAGCATTAAGTATTGTTACTTTGGGTCCGCCATCCATGGAACAACAGATCGAATCCATGGAGGGCGAGGAATCAAAACGCTATATGCATCACTATTTTTTCCCCCCATATTCGGTCGGAGAATGCGGCCGGATGGGCTGGCCCTCTCGCAGGGAGATCGGTCATGGGGCCTTGGCAGAAAGAGCCTTGACGCCGGTACTGCCGGAAGAAAAGGTATTTCCTTATGCTATTAGGGTGGTTTCAGAAATAATGTCGTCTAATGGGTCTACTTCTATGGCTTCGGTTTGCGGTTCTACCTTAAGTTTAATGGATGCAGGTGTACCGATCAAAAAACCGGTAGCAGGCATAGCTATGGGTTTGGTTAAAGATAAAAAAAGTGAAAAATATGTAGTGCTGACGGATATAACCGGACAGGAGGATCATATCGGCGATATGGATTTTAAGGTGACGGGAACAAGAGATGGGGTAACAGCTTTACAAATGGACATAAAGATAGGCGGGGTAAGCAGTAAATTGCTGGAAGAGGCTCTGGGTCAGGCGAGGAAAGCAAGGTTATTTATTTTGGATAAAATGACGGCTGTTATAGCCGAACCAAGACAAAAACTTTCACCTTATGCTCCGCAGATTTCTTTATTGCAAATAGCTCCGGATAAAATTGGTGAAGTGATAGGGCCGGGAGGAAGGATGATCAGAAAAATAACAGAAGCTACAGGGACAATTATAGATATTGATGACGATGGAACAGTAACGATCGCCGGAGACGACAAGGATAATGTAGCTAAAGCAATTGAATGGGTTGAGGGATTAACAAGAGAAGTTGTGCCGGGAGAGGTTTTTGACAATGCGGTGGTAAAGCGTATCTTGGATTTTGGCGCATTTGTAGAGATTTTACCCGGAAAAGAAGGCATGGTTCATGTTTCTAAAATCCAAAGCGAATTTTTGAAGCACCCAGGCGATGCACTTAAAGAAGAAGACGTGGTAAAAGTACATGTAGAAGAAATTGATAAAATGGGAAGGATAAATTTGTCAATGCTGTTTGATCAAGAAGGAAATCCGATAAAAATGCCAAAAAGCAATAATGCCGGCGGGCGGAGCTTCTTTAGACCTCAGCGTTTTGACAAAAGACGAGATTTCAGACGCTAAGCAGTAAAACAGCATTTTTTTAGCCTTGATTATTGGTCCGGCTTTTGTACAATTAAATTATGATGTCTTCCGCAAATCAAAAACTTCCGACGACTGAGGCAGATTTCCTTAAAGAGGGCAATGCTTTGATGGAGAAAATAAAACAGGCAAAAATACCCCTTGGTTTAAAGGAAAAATGCTTGGATATGTTTAGGCGCCTTGGCAGAATGTCCAAATTTGGCGGTTATATCTCCGAATATGAAAAGATAGTTCATTATCTTGATTGGGTTTTGTCTTTGCCGTGGCAAATTAAAACCGAAGATAAATTGGATCTTGAACAGGCAAAAAAGATACTTGATGAAAACCACTATGGCATAGAAGAAATAAAAGAGAGAATTTTGGAATATATGGCAGTGTTGAAACTTAACGCAGGGCAAAAGAAAATATCCCGCGCGCCTATTTTGTGTTTGGTTGGTTTGGTGGGCGCCGGAAAGACCACTTTTTCTTACTCTTTGGCTAGAGCACTAGGAAGAAATTTTGGCCGGGTACCGTTTGGCGGTATGGGATCTGCCCTTGATTTACGCGGGCAATCGCGTTTGCATCCGGACAATGAGCCAGGTCAAATAGTTAAAGCATTAAAGCGCTGTCAGAGCAATAATCCGGTAATTTTACTTGATGAAATTGACAGGGTGTCGGAAAATGCCAGGGCGGATATAATGGGCGTTTTGATAGAGCTTCTTGATCCTGAACAAAATGAGTTTTTTACCGATCATTATATAGATTACCCTTTTGACCTTTCCGATACGATCTTTGTTACCACTTGCAACAACACTACCAATATTTCAACAGCCGTTCTTGACCGTCTGGAAGTTCTTCATATGCCCTCGTATACGGATGATGAAAAAATAAAAATCTCCAAAGATTATGTTTTACCCAGGGTTATGAAGAAGTGTGGATTAAAGCCAGAGAATTTGGAAATCGAGCAGGGTGTATGGCCGCAGATTGTGAGGCCGCTGGGCTTTGATGCAGGCATTAGGACATTGGAAAGAACTATCGAGGGTTTATGCCGCAAGATAGCCAAAAAAATAGTCATGAAAGAAGGTATGTATTATCAGGTAAACTCTGCCAATGTAAAAGAATATTTACCCGAATGGTAAAATTTTTTAAAGTTATAAGTTAAAAAGGAAGATATATATGAATGATTTAAGAATTATCCCCCTGGGGGGGATGGGCCATGTTACGAAAAATATGTTTTTGTATGAGTATGGGCAGGATAGAATTATTGTTGACTGCGGGATTGGTTTTCCGGAGGCAGATATGCTTGGAGTGGACTTTCTTATTCCTGATATATCCTATTTAAAGGGAAAAGAAAATAGCGTTAAGGCAATTCTTTTGACTCATGGTCATGATGACCATATCGGCGGATTGCCATATATACTGCCGGAATTGCCAAGTAATATTCCGGTTTACGGCTCCCGTCTTACTTTGGGCTTTACTCAGGACACCTTAAAAGATTTTCAGCAAACTGCAAATTTACAGGAAATACCAGCGGGAATTTTTAACATAGGTCCTTTTATAGTTGATCAAATTAATATTACTCATTCGGTGCCTGATTCACGTCATTTTGTTTTTAAAACACCGGCTGGAATTATTTATCATGGCTCTGACTATAAAATAGATTTTTCTCCGGTTGATAAAAAATATATGGATTTACAGAAAATCGCCTGGTATGGAAAACAAGGGATAGATTTATTAATGATTGATTGTTTGCGGGTGGAAAAAAAAGGATTTAGTTCATCCGAGTCCAGTTTAAAGGAAGTATTTGAACGGGAAATAGCTGATTGCAGAGGCCGTTTTATCGTCACTACCATGTCTTCAAATATTCATCGTATTCAACAGGCTGTTGATGTGGCTAGCCGCGAACAAAGGAAAATAGCATTTATGGGCAGGTCGATAGAAGAAAATATCCGTACTGCTACCAGATTGGGATATTTTAATTTGCCCCAGCAAAAAATAATAAACCGTAAAAAAATAGGTAAAGTGCAAGCATCGCAACTGGCTTTAATCGTTGCCGGCAGCCAGGGACAAAGCGGATCTGCTTTGGACAAACTGGCAAACAGGCAAAACAAAAACGTACAAATCCAGTCCGGGGATAAAATAGTTTTTTCTACAGATGTAATACCGGGAAATGAAAATTATTATTATGCCCTTATAGATAATCTGTCAAAATTGGGGGCAGAGGTGTCATATTATGATATCTTGGATGATTTACACGTATCCGGCCATGCCTCCCGCGGAGAGCAGGAACTGATGTTGAATTTAATAAAACCAAAATATATTGTGCCTATCGGCGGTACCTTTCGGCATATGATACATTATCAGAACATGGCAGTCGCTTTAGGCTTTAAGGAAGAGAAAATGTTTTTATTGGAAGATGAGCAAAGCCTTTTGATGTCGCGGGGCAAGGTGGGCCTGGGTGCAAAAGTAGCCTTAAAAACAATAATCGTTGACGGTTTGGGCATAGGAGATGTGGGCAAGGTGGTGCTCGGCGATCGCAGGAAAATGGCAGACGACGGCATTGTCGTAATTGTATTGACAGTAGACAGTAAAAATAAACAGCTCTTGGCTGATCCGGAAATAATCACCCGTGGGTTTGTCTATGTTAGAAAGTCAAGAGATTTTATTTCATCGCTGGTAGAGGAAGTTCGAATGCTCTTGCCGGCAGGGGGAAGAGTGGCAGTTGATTTTAATAAAATAAAAGAAGGTATAATAATTCATTTGGAAAAATACATAATAAAGGAAACTGAACGCAGTCCAATGATATTGCCGGTTTTGATTGAAATATAATTCAGTAATCAGTAATCAGTAAGGGGTGTGAGTAAAAATGAAAATAGAGATAGTAAAAATCGAAAAGCCGGACGAAATTAATTTCATTTTGGCTCAATCCCATTTTATCAAAACTGTGGAAGATGTATATGAAACACTGGTGGAAGCAGTACCGGGAATAAAATTTGGCTTGGCTTTTTGCGAGGCTTCAGGCCCGAAAAAAATCAGGACAGATGGAACAGATAAGGAAATGATAAGGCTGGCTACTCAGAATGCCAAAGAAATAGGTGCAGGACACAGCCTTATTATTTTTCTTAAAGACGCGTTTCCTATTAATGTGTTAAATAGGCTAAAAAATATTTCGGAAATAGTGCATATTTTTTGTGCTACGGCCAATAGGACTGAAGTAATCGTAGCAGAAAGCAGTGAAGGCAGGGGAATTTTGGGCGTGATTGATGGTTCGTCTCCTGAGGGAGTGGAAACAGAAGAAGAAAGAGATGACAGACAAAATTTTCTCAGGAAAATTGCTTATAAAAAGTGAATAAAGCCAGTGTTTTACAATTTTCAATATGAAAGTCTTAAAGTTTGGCGCTGTTTGGTGTTTGGGTTGTTTGCTGATGAGGCCGCGTTGGCTGGAGATAGAAAAAGAATTGCCGTGGCTTGTGACAGAATATCACGACGTAGATAAAGAGCCGGAGCTGGAAAGCAAGTATCGCCTGACGGATTATCCGGCTTTTATTTTTTTGGATAAAAATGATCGGGAATTTCAGCGCATGTATGGTGAAATAGATAAAAAAGTATTGAAGGAATTTTGTGAGAAAAATAGGAATCAGTAATAAAGCTGAATTACGAAATTGCAAGCCTGTTAAATATATGTCATTGCGATCCCGATAAAATCGGGAGAAGCAATCCCGTCCGGTAAACTGAGGTTGCTTCGTCGCTGAACTCCTCGCAATGACGTATAAAAACAGAGGTTCTCTTCGTAATTAGAGCTGGTAGGTAAAAGGTAATTAATAATGAGGGGAAAAGTATAAACATGAGAAAAAGACTATGGCGATTTTTGGCAGGAAATGTATTTGTATTTTTGGTGCTTTTTTCTTTTTTTTCTTTGAAGCCGATGATTGTTTTGGCACAAAAACCGGTATTTTTGACTTTGTTTTACTCGGAAACTTGTCCTCACTGTGCTAAGGAAGAAGAATTTTTGACAGGATTGAAGAAAAAGTACCCCAACCTGGAAATCCGGCAATATGAAGTTTCTCAAGAAAGTGTACTTTTTTCTCAGGTAAGCCAGCGACTGGGCAAAAGTACGGCCTATGTTCCTTTTACTGTAATTGGTGAGGAAACAGTGGTTGGATACCTGGATGATAACACTACAGGTGCACAAATTGAGGAAATAGTTAAAGAGCATTCTAAAAGCGGCTGTTTTGATGTGGTAGGAGAGGTGTTGACTAAAGATTCTGCGAATTCGACTGCATCGGCTGATTTAGAATCCTGTAATACTGTCCCCGGAAATAAAGCGCCAATAATAAATATTCCGCTTGTCGGCAAAATAGATACGGCTGTTCTTTCTTTGCCGGCTCTGACAGTCCTGTTGGCTTTTTTGGATGGGTTTAACCCTTGTGCGATGTGGGTTTTACTATTTTTATTGACTTTGCTTATAAATTTGAAGGATAGGAAAAAGCTGTTGCTTTTAGGCGGCGCTTTTATTTTTGTTTCAGGGTTGGTTTATTTTCTTTTTTTGGCTGCGTGGCTTAATGTTTTTTTCTTTTTGGAGTATGTAAAATGGATCAGGATAACTATAGCAATGGTAGCAATAGGAAGCGGAGTTTGGCATCTTCGGACATTTTGGCAAAACAGGACTGGGTGCCAGTCTACTGACAAAAAAAAGCGGCAAGCCGTTTTTGTCAAAGTGCAAAATATTG
>CAYNBK010000032.1:0-8317 GCA_964395485.1 uncultured Pseudomonadales bacterium | reverse complement strand
AAAAGCCCCTGGGCAACATCTCTATATGCTAAAAATCCAAAAAATCCAAGATGCTTGACAAATTCCCTTTTTATGTTATATTGCTATGTTACTATAGTAACATAGTAATATTATGGAAGCTCAAATACTAACAGTAAATAACAAAAACTTAGATCATCATGTCCCGCTGACGGCGGGGTTGGCGTTGATGTAAAAAGCGCCTAAAGTAAGCTATACGCTTCCCCGCCGCTGGCGGGGTTTTTTTGTGGTGTATAAACTTATAAATTTTATTTAAGGAAACTAAAAATGCAAAAAAAAATATTACTTAAAGGTAAAAACCTTACTATTCAAGAAGTTAAAACAGTAGCTCGCGATTATGCCAAAGTATCTATCCAGAAAGACGCTTATGAAAAATGTAAAAAAGGACGAGAAATCTTGGAATACTATATTAATAAAAAAGACAAAATCTATGGTGTTACCACTGGCTTTGGCAGTCTGAGCAATTATTATATCGAACCTGACAAAGCGGCTCAACTACAAGTAAATCTTCTTCGCAGCCACAATGCCGGCGTTGGCGACCCTGTATCTGAAGAAGTAGTGCGCGCCACTATGCTGGCTAGGGCCAATTTTATTGCCAGCGGTATGTCTGGCGCCAGACCAATTGTGCTTGCCACATTAGTTAATTTAATTAATAAAAATGTCGTTCCTTTTATTCCCCAGCAAGGATCAGTCGGCTCCAGCGGTGACCTGGCACCACTGGCAGCAATGGCCCTAGTGCTTATGGGCGAAGGAGAGGCATTTTATCAGGGAAAAAGAATGCCGGGAAAACTAGCAATGCAAAAAGCTGGTATACCAGCAATAAATATTTTATCCAAAGAAGGCTTAGCTTTAATAAATGGCGATACTCTTATGCTTGGATATGCCGCGCTTGCTGTTTATGACGCCCTGAACTTGGCCAAAGCTTCTGATCTTGGCATTGCCCTTACCTTAGAAGGTATTATTGGCGTCATGGAAGCTTTTGATGATCGCTTGCAGCGTTCTCGCGGCTATCTAGGTCAAATTGATTCTGCCGCTAACATCAGAAAACTGACCAAAGGAAGCAAAATACTCAGTGGTCCCAAGGCCAGAGTGCAAGATTCTTATGTTATCCGCTGTTCCTCTGTTATTATGGGGGCCTCCAGGGATTCAATAAATTATGTCAAAAAACAAATAGAAACAGAGCTAAATGGGTCTTGTGATAATCCCTTGGTTTACTTTAATCCAAAGTTTAAAGCTGGCGGCATAGTACTTGCTGGCGGCAACTTTCACGGCCAGCCAGCTGCCCTGCCTTTAGACTTTTTGGGTATCGCTGTCTCTGAATTTGCCAACTCAGCCGAAATCCGCATGGAAAGGTTGTTGAATCCAAACTATAGTTCGGGCCTGCCGCCATTTTTAATGCCAAATCCAGGTTTAGACTCGGGCTTTATGGTCCCTCAATATACAGCGGCTGGACTAGTCAACGAAAACAAAGGCTTAGCCTGGCCTAATAGTGTCGACTCTATTCCGGTTTGCGGCGGGCAGGAAGACCATGTTTCCATGGGCACTAACTCTGCCCTATCGGTCTGGCGAATTATTCAAAATACCCAATATGTACTGGGGGCGGAAATTATGATCGGCGTACAAGCACTGGATTTAAGAGAAAAAATAAGCAAGTTAAAAGGTAGTCCAGTTTCTCGTTCCGTAAGAGATTTTGTCCGGACAAAAATACCCTTTGTAGCCAAAGATCAGTCGTTGCAAAAATATATGGAACAAATGATGCTATGGATAAGAAATGAAGATATTTTAAATCAAATTAAAAATAAAAATATCGAACTGGTTTAACAATGAATAAGAATAATACCAAAACACCAATCTATCTGGGCGAAGGAAACACTCCCCTAATCAGGTTTTGTAATTTAGAACAAAGCCTGTCGTGGTCTGGTGAACTGTGGGCTAAGGCTGAGTACCAAAACCCAACCGGCTCATTTAAAGACCGAGGCAGTATTGTCGAAATAACGGCGGCTATCAAGCAAAAGAAAAAAGGAGTAGTTTGCGCTTCCACTGGCAATATGGCTGCCAGTTTATCAGCTTATGCAGCTAAAGCCGGCCTACCTTGCATAGTGATAGTTCCCAATACAACCCCACTAACTAAACTCAAACAGGCTTTAGCTTTTGGGGGAAAGCTTATTAAAGTAAATGGCAACTATGATAAATGCGTAGCCAAAGCGGAAAAAATCGCCAAGCAAAAAAATTATCTGCTTTGCGGTGATTACCAGTTAAGAAGATTGGGCCAAAGCACTATTGGTTTGGAATTAGCCCAATGCAAACAAAAATTTGATGCTTTTATTGTACCGGTCGGCAATGGCACTGTCGGCTGTGCCATTACCGAAGGATTGGCTGAATATGGCCAACTGCCTATGTTTATTGGCATTCAAGGCAAAGGATCTGACCCAATCTACCTAGCCTGGAAAAATAAAAAAGTTATTAAGTTTATAAAACAGCCACAAACCATAGCCTCTGCCATGAAAGTCGGCCAACCCCTTGATGGAAAGACGACTCTTGATTGGATTGTCAAAACCAGGGGCATGATGGTTTCTGTTTCTGATAAAGAAATTATAAACAGTAAAAACTTACTGGCTAAAAAAGAAGGCATATTGGTAGAAACATCAGCCGCCGCTACCCTAGCCGGCCTAATACAAATAAAAAAACAACTAAATAAAAATTTGAAAATCGTCCTTATCCTCACCGGAAACGGACTGAAAGAAAGGGGGTGAAAATAATGAATGGAAAAGAAGCAATTTTCGATAAAAGTACGCTATCCACTATAGGCGCTCTATCCAATAGTTCCTTATACTTTGGACCATATTCTTATGGTGGGAAAGAAAACCAGCGTCTTGGCGGATCTAATTTAGCTGGATACATTGAATGGCTAAAAACTACTTATGATATTGACTTTTGGAGCGATCAATATCGTAATCTTGGAGAAGAACTCCAATCTGAGCTGGCAGTAACTTTTGAAGTTAACAAAGAACGCGTAGCCGCAATAAATGGTTATGGTGGATGGGTAGCATAAAATAATTTAAAGACAAATGAACCATAAAATAAAATAAAACCCGGCTGGTTATAAAAGCCGGGTTTTTTATTTGCTTATTTCTCAAATCTTCTAGCCAGTTTTTTGTCAAATGTTTTATAATCTTTAGCCTTATTCCCTTTTGCATATGCCAAATTATAACTATCCTCTAAATCTAAGCTGGACTTGCAATAGATGCTTAAAGCTTTATGCAAATATTCCTTTTGCTCAAATCCGACAAAATCCATTTTCAATATATTTTGCAAAACTCTACCAATTTCCTTTTTTTCCCGCTGGTAAAAAGACGACAATACCCAATAAATTTCAAATATTACAATCAAGGAGGTGAATAGTTTAACTTTCCCCCTTGCTCCGTCTTGAAACAATTTTTTGGCTTCTTGGTGGTGCAAGTCATTATCTTGAAGAATTAAGCGCAAAAAATAGTTTGTATCGACAAATATCATTTTTGGGAAAAGTACTCTTTTTTAGCTTTGGCGATTATTTTTTCAACAGGCAAACCCTGAAAGCTTGGCGGTATTTTGACACTACCAGCTAGCTGGCTAACGATATTTTCTGCCGGCTCCAAGCGGATAGACTTTTTGTCAGTGCTTATCAGTAGCTTTTGGCCTTTTTTCAAACCAAAATAATTAAAGAAAGATATGGGAATAGTCAGTTGTCTTTTACTGCTGATGGTAACGAGTTGATTCATAGTAAGACAAATATAGTATAGTAAGGAAATATTGTCAAGGTAAGGTAAGTGCTTTTCGGTGATATGATATATTATTGGCAAAACAAATTTGTATTTTTTTTGCCAATAATATATAAAAATTGAATTTGTATTTAAATAAACTAATCTGCAAGCAGATTAGCATACTAAGCGAAAATCAAATTATTTTCAAAAAGTGGTAAATTTGATTTACGCTTACTATAATATAGTCTTATGCCTAATGCTAAAAAGAATCTTTTAAGACAATGCCTGGCACTTAAACCAGGCGAAAGAATGCTGATAATAAGCGACAATTTGCTGGAGACGGGAATAGCTGAGTATTTTGTAAAAGAGGCTAAAAAAATCACAAACAGGGTACAACTTGTATGCATCAATCCTACCGGCGGACACGGGGTGGAACCGCCCGAAAAAATAGCCAAAATCATGGCAGAGTATGATGTAATACTCCTGCCCACCTACTACTCCCTGAGCCACACCAGGGCCAGAAAAGATGCATGTCAAAAGGGCGCTCGCATTGCCAGTATGCCGGGTATAACTTGGGACACGATCAAGCGGACTTTAAGCATCGACTACTGCCCGATTGCCGCTTTAAGCAAAAAAGTTGCCAGTCTGTTAAGCAGGGCCAAGATCGCCCATCTGACCAGCCCCTCCGGCTGTGATCTTCTGTTTGACCTGAGCAGCAGAAGGGGCATTGCCGACACCGGCCTTTTTACCAAACCTGGAGATTTTGGCAATCTGCCGGCCGGTGAAGCTTTTATCGCGCCTGTTGAGGGTAAAACTGAAGGCCGGCTGGTATTTGATAAGGTGTACGGCGACAAAAAGCTAAAATCCCCCCTGGTATTTGAAGTGAAAAAGGGTTTGGCAGAGCCAGTTGCAAGCAAGGACGGACCCTGCAGTTCTGCAGGGTCCGTCCTTGCCGAAATCCAATCCGAGCTCTCCTATCTTGGTTCCAAAGCACGCAATATCGCCGAACTAGGCATTGGCACCAACCCGGCCGCAGCGCTTTCCGGCGGTCTTTTAGAACTGGAAAAAATCTACGGCTCAGCTCACGTTGCGCTTGGCAACAACATTCATTTTGGCGGTACGGTCGATGTCCCATATCATGTCGACGGACTTATCCTCAACCCCACTTTAAAACTGGACGGTAAAATCATCATCAAGCACGGACACATATCTGTTTAATAGATCATAATCCCGTCAACTGGACATGCGATCGCATTTTATATTTACAGGATTTTACAGAGTGAGTAAATTTTGATATAATATAATTTCTGTCAATAGCAAAACGACAAATAGCAGATATTTAAAAAAATAAATATGTCAGATAAAAAACTAGCAAAACTATTGAATCATCACGCCTCGCTTTAGCGGGGTATTTTGCAGTGTTTGCTCTACCCCGCAAAGGCGGGTTTTTTTTATGGAAAAAATAATTATAAAGGAATTAGTTATGAAAACATATAGATTTATTAAAACCAGTACTGCCGGAAACCGGACTGGCTTTATATTGGGAAAATCAGCTTGGTCAAACAGAAAACAAATTATTGCTATCCTGCAAAGTAAGAAAAACCTAGAGGCAGAGCAATTTGCCTTTTTATGGAAAACCAGACGAGCTGAACCATATATGGTTATGGCCGGCAATGAAATTTCCGGCGGAGCTATTCTAGCCAGTCCCAGCATTCTTGGCATAAACAAAAAAGAAACTACAATAAATATCCCCGGCTATAAGTTAAATACCATAGTCAGCGGAGCTAGTGAAAATAAAATCTATGTTCGGGTAAATTTACCGAAAAAACTGATTATCAAGTATCCGGAAACAATTATTTTCAATTACCGGGGACGAAAATATAAGGGTTATAAAGTTGTGTTAGACGGCATTGCCTACTTAGTCAGTAAAAAACCACCTGTCGAGAAAGGCCTGTCTCTATTTAAAGCATTGAATCGCACGCTAAATACACAAAAAATACAATCTATAGGCATAATAAACATAGTTGATAAAGCGAAAATGCAGGCAACTGTATGGGTTAAAAAACTTAATACTATCACAGACGAACAGGCTTGTACCACTGGTACTATTTCTGCCCAGCTTTCGTTTCCTAATAAAACCGGACGGTGGGAACAAGCAAGCAAAGAAAAAATCAGAGCCAAAACCGGCAAATCAATTATTATTGAAGCCGGTGTTGAAGTGCTTTCTGAAGGAAAACTATATTTGACCCAAAATTAGTGTTATTATAATTTATATAAAAAAACTATGAAAACAAATAAAATAAATGCAACCAGATTAGCTGGCTTTCGAGACTTTTTTGCTGATGATATTCAAATAAGAGAATTTGTTATAAATACCTTCCGCCAAGTTTTTGAAAAATATGGTTATGAGCCGTTAGAAACACCCGCTCTCGAAAGAACAGAAATATTTGCCGGAGAAACTGGCGAAGAAGCAGAAAAACTTTTTTATAATTTTAAGGATAATGCCGACCGTAATGTTATGCTTAAATATGAAGTTATGATTTCAATGTGCCGGGCTGTTGCTGAAAATTATGGTAAACTTATCTTTCCATATAAGCGCTATCAGATCCAAAATGTATGGCGGGCAGAAAAACCGCAAAAGGGACGCTTTCGTGAATTTACCCAATGCGATGCTGACACTATTGGCAGTGAATCTGTTATTTGGGATGCAGAATTTATTCAAATGGGCATTGAAGCCATGCAAAAACTTGGTTTTAATAATTTTAAAGCTAACATCAGCAATAGAAAACTACTCAATGGAATTATCCAATATGCCGGTGCTAAAGAAAATGACTTTATCCCTGTTTGCTTAAGCATTGATAAGTTGCCAAAAATTGGTGAAAAAAAAGTCAAGCAGGAATTAATAAAAATCAGAAAAATACCGGAAAGTATAGCTGATAAAGTGTTATCAGTAGTAACGCTAACAGGAAATACAATGGAACTAATCAAAAAGCTCAAAAAAATGCTGAAAAATATTCCTGTTGCCATAGAAGGCTTAAATGAGCTTGAACAAATTTTTAATTATTTTAATATCAGTCAAATTAACAAAAAATATTACCAATTTGCTCCGTTTATTGCCCGCGGGTTAGCTTATTATACCGGACCCATTTGGGAATTTGAAATACTTGATGGTGATGTTGGTTCAATTGCCGGCTGCGGACGATATGATAACACTATTGGCCGATTCTTAGGTAAAAAAATCCCAGCTACCGGCGGCTCATTTGGCATTGAAAGACTGGTTGAAGTTATCAAGCAAAGAAAAATGATCAAAATTAAAAAAACGCCCTGTCAAATATTGGTTACAATATTTGACTTTAAACTATTTAATGAATCGCTAAAAACTGCTAATTATTTAAGAGCAAACAACATATCAACGATGTTGTATTCTGATACTAATAAAAAAATAGACAAACAAATAAAATACGCTAACAAAAAGGGCATTCCTTTTGTTATAGTTATCGGACCGGATGAGGCCAAAGCAAAAAAACTGACTTTAAGAAACATGAAAACAGGAAAACAGGAATTAGTTAAAATAGAAGAGATAATTAAAAAACTGAAAAATATCTAAATTATTACGAGGTTTCTCGGCTAATCAACCTACGAGGTTGTAATAATGACAAATCGCAGAAAAGCGTATATAGCGCTGCTAGTCAATGCTTTTTTTTGGGGCATTTCCGGGCCAATAATCAAAAATGGCCTTAATTATATTTCCCCTGCCCTATTTCTTTTTTACCGTTTTTTAATCGTCGTTATCTTGATTACCCCATTTTTTTTATTTTATCTTTACAAAAATAAAGTAAAAGTAAGAAATCTTCCCATCCTTTTACTAATCGGTCTTTTGTCAAACCCCATCAACCTTTTTTTACTTTTCTTGGGATTAAACATCACCTCTGCCTTGGATACGGCAGTACTTGCCAGCTTGACTCCTTTATTTTTCTACTTTTTTGGCGCAGTCTTTCTGAAAGAAAAAATAAATTCCCAGGAAAAGCTGGGCCTTATCATCGCGCTTGGAGGCACTATGCTTTTTACCTTACAACCCTTGCTCTCCCCGGCAGAAAAGGGGCAATCATCACTTGCCGGTAATCTTTTAGTTATTCTGGCAAATTTGTTTTATGTTGCTTCTATGATCTTGGCCAAAAAAAACAATCGGCAAAATGGTCCTTTTGTTCAGGCGTATTTTTCCTGGCTTTCTGCCTTGATCTTTTTTACCCTGATTTTTCTTTTTTCTAACAATTTAGCAATAAAACAACTTAGCAATATATTCACTTCCCCTGCCCTGCCCAATATCTTATATATGGTATTTTTTGGATCTATTGTTGCTTTTTTTGCCTATGTTTATGGCCAAAGCAAGATCGAAACCTCGGAAGCCTCTGTTTTCACTTACCTGCAGCCGCTTTTTGCCGCACCCCTGGCGGTTTTTTGGCTGGGAGAAAAAATAACTTTCCCCTTTATTTTAGGTTGTATTTTTATCATAGCCGGTGTTGTTCTTTCCGAAAGCCGAAAAAAACTTATTATCTAAA
>CAYNBK010000031.1:0-8476 GCA_964395485.1 uncultured Pseudomonadales bacterium | reverse complement strand
AGCGAAAATCAAATTATTTTCAAAAAGTGGTAAATTTGATTTGCGCTTACTATAGATATTATTTGGCAAAAAAATATCTTAAAAAAGTGAATGATAAGATTTTATTTTAGTTTTTTCGTTTTTAAGGTTTTTTAGCTTAAAAACAGCGTCGCGCCTTAGAATTTATCATCACAAAAAATTAATTTCGCGCGCGATTAAAAAACAAAATAAAACTCTGTATCTGAACTTTTTAAAGTATCCTTTTCTATTTTAACTTCCCTTGCCAAACAGCACAAGATATAAGATACTAATACTATGCTTATAAGAGAGGTACGAAGCGACGAAAAAGAAATTTACAACCGGGCAGCAGCCCACCCATTACAATCATGGGAGTGGGGAGATTTTCGCCAGGCCACCGGAGTAGATGTGGTTCGACTGGCCTCTTTTGAAGGCTCAAATATTAAAAACTCCTATACTATAACTTTTCATCCTGTGCCAAAAACTTCCTTTACCATAGGCTATCTGCCAAAATCCAGCCTGCCGGAGCCGGAGCTATTTGAAGCAATAAAAAGAATCGGACAACAAAAAAACTGCATCTTTGTCAAACTGGAGCCGGATATAAAAAAAGAAATAAAAGACGCTAAACTGCCGGAATTTAAAAAAGAAGAGGATTTTCTTTCCCAGAATAATTGTCTGCCGGGAAGGCCTATGTTTACCCGTTATAACTTTTTGCTTGACCTGACAAAAAGCGAAGAAGAACTACTGTCTTGTTTGAAGAGTAAAACCCGCTACAACACCAAGCTTGCGGCCAAAAAAGGTGTAAAAATAATTCATGACAACTCTGATGGGGCGTTTGCAGATTATCTTAAACTTACAGCCGAAACCACCAAGCGGCAAAAGTTTTATGCCCACAGTGAAAACTATCACCAGCTCATGTGGAACACCCTTAAACCAAGCGGCATGGCCGAGCTTCTGCTGGCAAAATACCAACAGGTAACATTGGCAGCCTGGGTGCTGTTTAACTTTCACCATACTCTTTACTATCCTTATGGTTCATCATCTTCAGAAAACCGGGAGCTTATGGCTTCAAACTTACTGATGTGGGAGGCAATCCGCTTTGGTCAAAAACTGGGCTGTAAGACTTTTGATCTGTGGGGTTGTCTGGGCACAAATCCAGATCCTAAAGACCCATGGTTTGGTTTTCATCGCTTTAAACAAGGCTATACTCCTATCCATGTCCAAACTATCGGCAGCTGGGACTATATTTTAAATTTACCTGCCTACAAACTCTATGTAGTTGCCGACAAATTGCGCTGGAAATGGCTGAGGCTCAAAGCTTTGTTACCCTAAAAAATAATTGACTTCCAATCTAAAAATTTGAACATTGCTTAGGATTTCGGATTTAGAATTTTAAGTTTATGTATTTTATTGATCTTCGCCAAACCCCTCAGTATGCCTTATACATGGAAAAAATTGGCTGGCAAAGCCATACTTTAAAAATAAGAGGCTTGGAAGTGTATTACTTTGTTAATACACTTGGATTTTTACCTTTTTCAGCTGCTAAAATCCACCGCCCCTGTACAGATATCCCCCTGCAGACTATCAAAATGATTGCCAAAAAACACCACGCTCTATGGGTCAAAATTTCACCCACTATCTATAGTCACCCTGGATTTAATTCAGAATCTTCTGTTGTCGCTTTTCCCAAGCCCCTTATTTATAATTCAATTTTTAATATGCTCTTGTTAGATAAAGATCCTTATATCCCCACCAAAACTGTCTGGCTGGACTTAAAACAAAACCAAGCGCGTTTGTTAAAAAATATGCACGCAAAAACCCGCTACAACATCAGGAAATATCAAAAATCAAACATTAAATATATAACATTATCCGGCGATAAAATAACTGACAATCAAATCAAAAATATTTATTGTCTTTGGAAAAAAAATAATCAGAAAAATAAGCTTTTTACGCCACGTATTAACGAATTAATACACTTAATAAAATCCTTTGAGAAAAATTGTTTTGTCGTTTGCGCTATTTCTTCTCAATCCAACTCAGACAATGCCCATAAACTGCTCTCTTTTTGTCTTATTCTTCTTTCTCCAAATATGGCTTTTTACTGGCATAACGCCGCCGGCGATAAAGGGCGAAAACTATTTACGCCTACTGTCTGCGTCTGGCTAGCTATCTGCCATAGCAAAAAACTAGGGAAAAAAATATTTGATTTTGAAGGTATTTACGACCCGCGTTTTCACAAAAGTTTTAAAAACTGGCGCGGCTTCACCCGGTTTAAAAAAGGGTTTATCTAGCTTTTTTTCACAAAAGGACAAATACTTTTATAGTCGCAGTATCCGCAGGGCATAGGAAAACCCGGTGTAGCCAAAAACTTTGACTGCTTTATTTCTTCCACTGTTTGCTGGATTTGTTTAAATTTTTTCTTCAGCTGTTCATCGCTTCTTTGAGTGTCGATTTTTTTGTTTTCTTCAATAAAAAATAGGCTGATATTTTTGGGCTCTACTCCCAGTACCCACTTGGCCGCCATTGCATAAATTGTCAGTTGTTCATCATTGTTTGCTTTTGCCTGGCTTTTGGCTGAACCGGTTTTATAGTCTATCAACTCATAACTGCCGTCCGGAAGTTTGTCTATCCTGTCTATCTTGCCGTAAAGAGGAATCGTTCCCACATTAAGGCGGAATTTTTTTTCCAAAAAAACCGGCCGGCCGGGAAATATCCCTTTATATCTTTTAAAATAATTTTTCAAAAACTCTTCACCCTCGACAAAGCGCAGTTTCTTGTGTTTTTCTGATTCATAACCCTCACTTTGAAAGTTTTCCCTATAAAAAAAAAGTAAATCATCCAAGGCGGGGGTCTTGTGCTTTAGCTCCAGGGTATGGAAATACCGCAAGGTTTCATGGATGGAAATTCCAAAAGTAAGTGCGTGCTGCGGCCGGGTCGGCACTTTTAATACATAGCGGTATTTGTATTTTAAAGGGCAAAGCTTAAAAGTCCCAAGCTGTGAGTAGGAAACAAAATAAAGTTGAAGCTTGCCATCGATTACTTTACTCGCTTTTGTCTTTTCCCTTTTTACCATATCAAGCCAGTTCAGCTGTTTTAGGTCTGTCTTTTTTTCTTCCAGCTTTATCCCCAGCTCATCAACAAAACTGGATGGTCTTTTGGCAGTTTTACCGCCATAGTCTTTGCCCAAGGTTATAAAAAGTTCGTTTTTTGCCCGGGTACAAGCCACATAAAACAATCTCCTCTCTTCCAGCAAATGTGAATCTACTTTGGGCAATTCTTCTCCTGCCAACTCATCCGGAAACTCAATCGCATCACTTCTTTTTCTGGTAGGAAAACGGTCCTTAACCACATTCACCACAAAGACCACCGGCCATTCCAAACCCTTGGCGCTGTGCACAGTAACCAGACTAACCGTATCTATATCTTCTATTTCTGCTTGGGCGGGGTTTTCTCCAGCCTCCATCATCATATCCAAAAAGTCCAAAAAATCTATTAAACTGCTGTTTTTATTATCTTCCTCAAATTGTTTGATGTATTTAAAAAAAAGGTTAAGGTTCTGCAAGGCCAGCTGGTTTTCTATACTGTCTTCTGTTGTAAGCATTTTTATTAATCCAGTCTCCCAGATAAACTCATAAAGCAAGCGGCTTGGGCTTTTTTTGAGGACTTCTTCCCGATACTTTTCCACTATTTCGGCTAAATATTCAAGTTTCTTTAACTCCTTCTCTTCAATCTCTTCAATTTTTTCAGCCATAGACTGATCAGCCTTTGGCTGGAGTTTTTCCTTTATATGTTCCCATAAATTCATTCTTACTGCCCGGCTTTGGGTCAAAAGACTTAAAATAAGGTCCGGAGATATGTTAAAAATACCCAAATGCATCAGCTGAAAAAAATTTACAGAATCACTCGGATCAAGTAAAACCCGGCAGAAAAAAACAAGTTCACGCACTATCTCCTGATCAAACAAACCGCGGTTTGCCAACAGTTGATATGGTATTCCCCGACGCCTTAAGGCTGCTGCAAAGGCGTCTAAATGATTATTGGCCCTGGCCAAAACAGCAAAATCATGATAACTATAGTCTTTTGTGGCGGCCAATTCCAAAATTTTGTCGGCCACAAAGTCTGCTTCTTCTTCCAAGTTTGGCAGTTGGATCAATACTGGGTTTATTTTTTCTTTACTTACTGCGCTCAGTTTTTTATCAATTCCCAGTTTTACCTCAAGAGTTTCCGGTTCATTATGTTTGATAAAAGCATAAGTTCTGTCGAGTAGAGGTTGGGTAGAACGATAATTCTGGTTTAAAATAACCGTCTTGACCAAAGGATAATGGCTGGTAAAATCCATAATGTTGGAAACCGCCGCCCCCCGCCACTTATATATAGCCTGAAAATCGTCTCCCACTACCACCAGATTTGGCTTTTGGGACGGATCTGCCAATAGCTTTATCAACTTTAACTGGGCAAAATTGGTATCCTGAAACTCATCTATCAAAATATGCTTAAATTGTTTTTGGTATTTTGCAAGTAAATTAGGACGCTGTATTAAGAGCCTAATACACGAAGTTATCAAATCTCCAAAATCAAGTACATTTTTGGCGATTTTAATCTCCTGCCATTGTTGATAGGTTTGCGCCAGTTCTTGATATCGTTGATCGTCTAGCTCTCCTTGGCCAGAAACACTGGTCGGATTGCCGACCACCTCGGAGGTAAATGCCGATTTGGATTCTTTCTTCTTCAACTTCACCCATTTGGCAAATTCATCCGGTCCAATATCTTCATCCTGCGCCCGGGAAAAAAACTTTAAAATAGCCTGGATAAATTTATTCGGATTGCCCAAAGGGCGGAAGTATTTTAATTTAAAATCAAACAGGTGTTTTTTAAAAAGCGCCCAGGATTGGGGCGCAGTCAAAATGTCGTAGTCCGGCGACAAACCGATTTCCAGTCCGTCATCCCGCAGTATCCGGTCGCAAAATGAATGAAAAGTAGAAATCCAGAGCTCAACATAACCCAATGGCATGACCAGATCAAGCCGCTCCAGCATTTCTTCTGCCGCTTTTTGGGTAAAAGTCAAAGCCAGCATGTTATCTGCTTTTACCTTTTTGTCAGCCACCAAATGCTTTATCCGCTCCAAAAGCACTGTTGTTTTGCCCGTGCCGGCACCGGCGACAATAAGAAGCGGTCCCTTATCGTACAAAACCGCTTGTTTTTGGAATGGGTTTAATATTTTGTCGACCATTAAACCCAATTATACAGGATGGAAAAATATCAGTTAGATAAAACAAGTTCTGTCGTCATATCATCGACTATTCTAGCCACCCGATGATTTATGGTATTAGTCGGCCCTTTTTCCCTCAACTTCTCACCCAGCTGCTTGCTAAACTCAACTAATATTTGTTCTTCCTGGCCAGATCTAACAATTTCATCGTCTGTCAGATAGTTGGCCCCTCCACACCTGCCGGTATGCACTACAAACTCAAAAACAACATCTGGATTTACTTTCCCCACTTCGCATAATAAAACAGCTAAAGCTTTTCCTCTTTGCTGTCCAAAATATGCTTTAGTATTATCTTTGCCATTGCCCGGCTGAGCTGGTCCTCCTGCCATACTGATAAATATATCCTTTTCTGGATTGAATTCTAAGCTCCCGGCTACTTCCGCTGATTGGCGATAATCCTCGCAGGCCACAATAACTCTTCTTGTAGTTTTAAGCTTAGCTATATCGACCAATAACGGCAGACGAAAATTATATGCATGCTCTGTCAACGGACTACTAACCTCGCCTACCACAATCCTTATGTCATGTTGTAAAGCTCCAGGTAAAACCAGTTGTCCATCATTTTGGAATAACTGTTGTAATTTAATAATTGCTTTGCCTAATACCCTGTCTGATTCTGGTAATTTTTCTGCCGTCCCTAAATCTTCTTGTGGGCCAAATACATCACTCACAGGTTGAGTTGCTCTTCCACTCATTTTTTTATCTCTTTTCATATATAAATAAAAAAATTAAACTTGTAGCTTAATCTGAAAATTTTATATTTTACTAAAAATTATACCTCAATTGTCAAGCTATATACCATATTACAAAAAAAAGGCGCAAGAGTGTAATCACTCAAAATTCAGTCTTTTTATTGCTTCGATTTTATCAAAGTCTTTATCAAAAGAATAAATGATATCTATTTTATTGTTTTTCATCCAGGCGGCAACATAGGCATCAATAAAATCAACGCTCTTGTATTCATATATTTGCAGGGCCATTATCAAAACGTCTTTATTCTTTATCTCTAAGCCATCCCAGACGATTAAACTTCTCATTTTTTGAATTATTTCTTGCTTTTCCCTTTGGTAATAAGAATCCAAAACCCAAATTAACTCTGCACAAATTATGGGAAGAGTAAGCAGTGCTATTTTGCCTTGTAAAGCTTTAACAAATAGCTTTTTTGCTACCGAAGATTGTCTTTTATGATCTTTAAGTAAAAAACGAAGGATAACATTCGTATCAATAAAGACTTTTTTCATGAACTTTCTTTGACAATTTTTTTGGCCACTGCCTGAACCATTTCTCGTCTTAGTTTTTTTAAGTACGGGGTTTTTTTATCAGTTTTTATCGAACCGTATAAAGACATAATATCTTTTTTTACCGGTGTGGCGATAATTTTTTGTTTTTCAACGCCAAAAACCAAACGATCTGCCGGCTCTAATCCCAACAAACGCCGAATGGAAACTGGAATAGTTATTTGCCCTTTTTGAGTAATTACCGCATCCAACATAAGAATCCTTACTTATTAATATTTATATTACATTTTATAGAAATTCTTACTATTGTCAAGGGTTACTTTTCCCCCTCACCAAGCATTTTTCCTGAATTCAGTTTTTGTCCAAGCTGAACAAACTGCTGAGACACATTGTTCATCTGGTTGTAGGCATTGGTCAGATGCTTTCCCAAAACCGACAGTACCCCTTCTGTTTTTTCATAATCTTTTTGTACGGTGCGAAGCAGGGCAAAAACCTGTTTGGTTTTGGCTTCTATTTTTTGCCCTTCAAAAGACAAAAGTATCATCTGTAAATGGGCATACAGAGTAGATGGTGAAACCGGATAGATCCTGACACTGCGGGCATAGTCTACCAAACTGGGAGTATTTACTACTTCGTAGTAGACTGATTCTGAAGGTATATACATCAGCGCTAAATCCATTGTTCCCTCACTTGGCAGGATATATTTATCGGCAATATCGCGGATGTGTTTCCTGACATCATTGACAAATGCCTTTTTAAACTGGTTTTTTTCTGCTTTTGTTTCGGATTTTATATAAGCCCTAAAGTTTTCCATTGGAAACTTAGAGTCTATTGGCAAAATACCGGCTGCAGTTTGCAGAGCCGCATCTACCTTGGCTCCGGATTTAAAAGCATACTGCAAATGAAAACTTTGCTTTGGCAGCATCTGGATAATAAGGTCTTTTAATACCTCTTCACCAATATTGCCGCGTAGTTTTGGACTTTGCAAAAACTCCTGCAGATCCCGCATGGAGCGGCCTATCTCCGACATCTGGCCTACTTCTTTGGAAACTTCAGATATGTATTTAGCCGCGTTGTCCAGCCGTTCATTAATCGATTGGTTAGACTTTTGCAAACTTTCGGTGATGTTTTTGTTGGTCGCGGTCAGTACATCCTGCAAAGTTTTTGACTGACTTTGCAAGCCCTTTTGTAAATCCTGGGGAACCTGCTGTAAACCCTCAATAACTTTGAGCAAATTTTCATCCTGCTTAGACTCACTGGCCATTTTATCCAAGCGCCGGTTTATCCACCACAACAGCAAAATAAAACTAACTAAAATTAATGCAGTAATTAAATATAAGTCAGCTGTCATAAATTATCTTATCGTCCTCTGATAAACCCAAGGGTTTTCCCCTACAAGCAGCCTTTGGCAAGTCCCAAATAGGATTTTCTTTGTAAGCATTATCTGCTTCTTTCCTTGTTAATTGGTTTGATTTACTAGTTTTTCTTATTTGATGAAATATTATTCTAAATAAACTAAACATATTATTTTTATTATAACACCCGAGCTGTTAAAATGGTGATATGAGAAAAAGATCTGTAGAAAAAAAGCCCGTTATTATTTTTTTTATCGGCTTGTTTTTTTTACTGATAGTTCTTTTACAAATACTTTTTATTGATCCGGAAATAGTAGGAGGCATTTTTATCCCTAATGCCTATTTAACTTTTTTTATTCCCCTTTTTCTGGCTTTCTTTTTTATCATCGGTGCAGTTTTACAAAACCGCAGACGCACTTTACTAATAAGTTTGAGCTTGGTAATATTTTTATATCTTAGGTTATTTGGTTTTGGCACGGCTTTAAACTTTATTTTGCTAGCAGGTATTGTTGCCAGCATTGAATACTACTTCACTTCCCATTATAAAAAAACTGTAGTATAATAAATACCAATGATTACAACTTGTATAGTAAATAAAATGATGATGCCTTCTA
>CAYNBK010000030.1:0-8505 GCA_964395485.1 uncultured Pseudomonadales bacterium | reverse complement strand
ATCTAAAAAACATAATAAAATCCATTCCTCTTGCTAAAATTGTGCTGGAAACCGACTCACCATATCTGCGCCCGAGAATAAAGGAAAAAGTCTTCAGCTTTCCCAATACCCCCAAAAATGTTAAAATCGTGGCTCGATATCTTGCTAAACTAAAAAATACCAGCTTGGCTGACGTTGAAAAAAACAGCACAAAGAACGCCAAAAAAATATTTGGCATAAAATAAAACATACTATGGACAAAAAACCCGCATATTTACATCGATTTTTGGAAATATTGCCCGGTACAGTCTCTTGGTTTCTTATTCTTTTTCCGGTTTGGGGATCACTTCTTATTCCCCAGGCAGTTGCCTACTACATTATTACTTTCGATGTTTATTGGCTTTACCGATCGGTTAGCATGGCTATCATGGCAGTCCTTTCATATTTAAAAATGAAGGCCGCCAAATCTTATGACTGGATGAAAGACGTCAATGGTTTTGGAGACTGGGAGGAACTACACCACATTATTATTATCCCCACCTATGAAGAACCGCTATACATCCTCCGGCGTACGCTCGATGCTTTAAAAAATCAGACTTTTCCTTCAAAAAAGATCTCTGTTTTTCTGGCTTTTGAAAAAAGAGAGGGAAAAACAGCCCTGGAAAAATATAAATTGCTAAAAAAAGAGTATAGAGCTTATTTTGCCAATTTAGTCAGTACTTTTCATCCGGATATCAAAGGTGAAACAAAAGGAAAATCTTCCAATACTGCCTATGCCGCCAAAATAGCCAAGCAGCTTATAGTCGACAAACAAAAACACAAAATCGACTATATCACCATCACCTCAGAAGACGCCGATGCCCGCTTCCATGAAGAATACTTTGCCTGCTTAAGTTTTAAATTTCTGGACAATCCGCAGAGGTTTAACCGTATCTGGCAACCAGGCATTATGTATTACAATAATATATGGAAAGCCCCTATTCCTATCCGGGTATTTTCCGCCATGAGTTCCATCGTCCAAATTTCCCTGCTGAACCGCACCGACCGGCTAATAAATTTTTCTACCTATTCCACCTCGCTTAAAATGATTGACAAAATCGGTTATTGGGATACTGACGTTATCCCCGAAGACTACCGCTTGTTTTTTAAAGCATATTTTAAACTAAACGGCCAGCTGGAAGTAAATCCGATTTTCCTGCCCGTACTGGCCGATGCCGTATTATCCGCAAAACTCTTTAAAACCCTTAAAAACCAATATGAACAAGTCAAACGCTGGGCTTGGGGTGTTTCTGATGATGCCTACATTATTGAAAACTGGCTCAAAGGCAAAGATACGCCGTTTTGGGACAAAACCATTAGGGTGTTAAAGGTCATTGAAGATCATTTTTTGTGGCCGGTAAACTGGTTCGCGGTTACTCTGGGCGCTACTCTGCCGCCGCTTTTAAACGACAAGTTTGCCCGCACCATCATTGGCAAACGCCTTCCCCAAACCTCTTCACTCATCCTTACAATTTCACTTATTTCCATGATTATCATGATAATAATAGACTTAAAACAGCGGCCAAAAAAACAAGAACAGACTCTGCTGTCCAAAATGTTGACACCTTTTGAGTTTATCCTACTGCCCGTAGTTGGTTTTTTCTTTTCCGCTCTACCCGGTATAGATGCCCATACACGCCTTATGCTGGGAAAATACATTGAGTACAAAGTAACAGAAAAAGTATAAACAAAGTTAAGACTTGCTATAATAAAAATATGAACCGCCCCAAACTAAAAATATCAAAATGGCTGCTGTTTATTATCTTTATCAATATCATCATCCGGCTCCCGTCTTTATTAGATCCTGTTTACTATGGGGATGAGTGTATATATCTGACTTTGGGCCAGGCGCTGCGCAAGGGGCTTGTTTTTTATCGCGATATACATGACAACAAGCCTCCGCTTTTATACTTTATGGCGGCCTTGGCTGGAGGACAACAAAATTGGTTCAGATTTATCACCATCACCTGGACCAGTATAAATATTTTCTTTATATACAAACTGGCGGAGGAAATATTTACCAAAAAGCATTATCAAATACTTGCCTCCGGTCTTTTTTTGCTCTTTTCTTTTTTGCCAGAAGGCCGGATAGCAAATGGCGAAAACTTTATGATAATGCCCTTTACTGTCGCCGTCTGGTTGCTTTTTAAATACCGATTCTTCTGGTGGGCAGGCATTCTTGCCAGTCTTGCTTTTCTTTTTAAAATACCTATCGTTTTTGATTTTATTGCCGTCTGGCTTGCTTTATTTATTTATAAAGAGCAGAAATTAGAAAAAATCTTTCAGCAATTTAAAAAAAGAAATATTTATGTATTTTCTGCCGCTTTTATCCTGCCTATAGCCATATCAATATTTTACTATAGTATCAAGGGCGCCTTTACTCCTTATGTTCGTTCGGCCTTAATGCAAAATATCGGCTATCTATCGAGTTGGGGCGATCAAAGCAATAATGCCGGATTTCTGGCATCAAACCAAGGGCTTGTTATCAGGGGGTTAATTGTTTTTGGCTTATCCCTTTATTTATTCTGGCGGCGAAAGAATTTAGGTTTCAAGTTTACTTTTTTTGCCCTTTGGTTTATTTTCGCCCTATTTGGGGTTTTACTATCAGAAAGGCCTTACCCTCACTATTTTATTGAACTGGCTCCTTCGGCAGCTTTTTTGCTCACTTTAGCTTGTACAAATATCACCCGGGCAGAAAAAATAATTATTACTGCTTTTCTTTTTTCTTTATTTTTCCTGGCCAAATCATATTATCATTTTTGGAGCTATCTCCTTATCCCTTACTATCAGAATTTTGCCAGTTTTGTCCTGGGGGGAAAAGACAAGAGTGCTTACTTTGCATTTTTTGGCAGTAATGTTGAAAGCGATTATCAAATTGCTTCTTATATCAAAACCCATACCAGCCCTAATGACCGTATTTTTGTTTGGGGAAATGGCGCTTGTATATATGCCTTGTCCGATCGTTTACCTCCGGGAAAGTACACTGTAAATTATCATATTTATGATTTTAACGGATATGATGAAACCATTAAGGCAATCAATCAAAAGGAGCCTAAACTTATTATTAAATTAAACACCGAGCAAAGAAATTTTCCGGCACTAGAAGCTATTTTAAATATCAATTATCTAAAATCCACCCAAATCATGCAGGGAAATATTTATCAAAGAGTAAATTAAACTATGGCCAAAAACAAACAGTTGAAGTTTTTTATTAAAGAAGAAAAATTCTTTCATATCGACGATGAGTTGAAAAAAGTATCCTCAGATAAAATAACACTATGGGGTGTCAGGTCAAATTTACTTTTGCTTTTCATACTGTTTGCACTTATCTTGATTTTTTACCAGCGCCTGCCGCTGCTTATGCCCTTTTATTACTCTAGACCTTGGGGGCCGGAACAATTAGCCCATAAAAAATATCTTATTTTCCTTTTTGCTTTTATTGCTCTTATTAGTATCGCCAATTTTGTTTTTTCCTCTAAAATGCGCCGTGATTGGCCGGTTTTAGCCAAAATATTTATCTGGACTGGCACAACAGTGGCTTTAATGGCCCTTATTGATATCTGGCAAATATTTAGTATCCTTTGTGTATGGTAAATTATTTATCGCTTTTACTATTTATCATTGTTTCTTGTTTTATATCTATACTTATCACCCCTTTGGTTATCTTACTTTACCGCCATTTTCGTTTGATTGACGATCCTAAAAAAAACAAACACCCAAAGGTACTGCATAAATACCCCGTTCCTCGTGGCGGCGGCATAGTAATTTACTTTTCTATCGTATTTTCTTCCTTATTATTTCTACCCCCAGACAAACACCTGATCGGCATTTTACTTGGCCTAACAGTACTGCTAATCGCCGGCGTGCTTGACGATCTTTATAGTCCTCCTCCAATACTGCGTTTGTTTCTAATATTTTTGGCGGCTGTTTTCGTCGTGGGAGCGGGTATTGGTATTCCTTATATCACTAACCCCCTGGGTGGATTGCTATATTTAAACCAACCACAAATTCCTATTTTTCTTTTTGGAAAAATGCGTACTATCTGGATCTTGGCAGACTTTTTTGCACTGCTTTGGATTGTTTCGCTTAGTAATTTTACCAACTGGGCGTCAGGCATGGATGGCCAACTAGGCGGAATTATGGTAGTAGCAGGGATAGTAATCGGTATTTTTAGTCTGCGCTTTTCCGCTGATATTACTCAGTGGCCGGTCATCAGTTTAGCTTTTATAACTGCCGGGGCCTACCTTGGCTTTCTTTTTTTCAATTTTTATCCTCAAAAAATAATGACTGGTTTTGGCGGAGGGACTATGGGTGGATTTATGCTGGCAGTTTTGTCTATTTTAGCTACGACAAAAGTCGGCACCATTGCTTTTATTTTGGCCATACCTTTAATAGACGCCGCCTATTCTATTATCCGAAGATTATTAAAAGGCAAGTCCCCATTTTGGGGTGATGCGGGGCACCTTCATCATAAACTAATAAAGCTTGGTATGAACAAAAAAACTGTTGCTATCCTCTATTGGACTCTAACAAGCTTGTTGGGTTTTCTGGCTTTAAATTTGAATGCAAAGGCAAAATTATATACAATCGTAATAATAGCAATCATTATTGGCTTTTTTCTGTTATGGGTAAAGTTCTTTTTTACATATTTCAAAGCACCAGACCAAGACAAATAATTAAAAACATTGCCCTGTTTGTAGCTTTGGTTTTCAACGGCTGGTTATTTATTCCACCGTTGTTTACCGCAGTGTTTAGGGCCGCTATAGCTTTTTCCCTACTTACTTCTACCGTATATATCTTTAATGACGTTATGGACAGGAAAAATGACAGGCTTCACCCTTTAAAAAAAATGCGGCCCATAGCCGCTGGTCTATTGCCGCCGGCCATAGCATTAGCAAGCTCTATTGTTCTGCTTGTTTTATCATTCTTTTTAGCAATTTCCTTGTCGGATTTTTTCTTTCTTATCTGTCTGTCTTATTTACTGCTTCATGTTGCCTACACTTTGTTTCTTAAACAGCTCCCCATTATCGATGTTCTGGCTATTGCTTCCGGCTTTATTCTTCGAGTTTATGCTGGAGCGGCAGTAATTAACGCCCATATAAATGTTTGGCTACTCTTATGTGTGGTGTCTTTTTCCTTATTTTTGGCGATAGGAAAAAGAAGGTCAGAACTTACTTTACTAAGCTATTCTAAGGCCGGAAAGCATCGTCAAGTTTTGTTCTCTTATCCGGAAAAACTCCTCGACAACTATGTTTCCATGTTTGCCAATACCACCTGGCTCACCTATGCTCTTTTTAGTTTTATGTATCCGGTAAAAAGTTTGGATTCACCTCGGCTGATTAGAATAATCACCTACCTCCCCCGTACTTTTACCGTTGAAAAGCTTCTTATGCTTACCGTACCGCTGGTAATTTTTGGTGTAATGCGCTATTTATGGATAATTTACCAAAAGGGGGAAGGAGACAGTCCGGAAAAAGTCCTTCTAAAAGACAAGCAACTTCTGGGTTCGGTTTTAATTTGGATTTTTTCGGTAGTGTTTATTATCTATGGCATTGCTTAAACGCTACTCGTATTTTTCCGCATATTTTCCCGAAATCCAACCATCTTTATCTTTTGCATATTCTATTTGATACCACCCGGCCGCTGTAGTATCTAAAAGCTTATACGCTTCACCATCATTAACCTTGGCCAATTCTTCAGAAGAAGTACTGGTTTCTGCCCTTACTCTCACCCAGCCAATATCAGGACTTTTAATGATCACATATGGCCTTTGCAAATTTGCAGAACTAGTGGCAGTCTTAACTACCTTTTCCACTGTATCATCTTTGCTTGCTGTACTCGTAGTGTCCTTGTCATCTATATTTTCATCTTCGTTTTTTAATTCGGCTGATTCTGTTGCTTCTTGCTCGCTTTCCGCCTCTTTTGCCAGTTGAACCGTGGCCATCAGCTTATAACCATTGATAGCTTTAGCCCGTATCTTCTGTTCTTGATAGCCGGGAAGGCTTACACTTATATCGTGATCGCCTTCGCCTATGCTGTCCAGCGACAAGGGAGCAAATCCCTTGGGTTCTCCATCTACCGTTACTATTCCTTTGTCCGGAGTAGAAACAACGCTCAGAGAACTTTTTGTCTTATCGGGTATGGGCTCAAGGGTTAAAACATAGCCAGAAGTGTCTTCCTCCAAGGCTGCCAGATTTCTATTTACTACAGTCAAGATACCCCCCACAAGTTTTACCCGCCCCTCCCAGGAAGATACATTGCCGCCACTTGATTCCGGAACAAGTTTAACAACAAACTCACCCTCTTTAAGGTTTTCATCAAAATATGGTGTTTGTCCAACATGCTGCTCATTCAAAAAAACCGTTGCCTTAGGGGTAGAATTTACTTGTAGGGCGGCCTTTTTTTTATTTCCAATAAAGGGAATGCTACAACCTGACAATAAAAAAGCAAAACTTAAAAAAAACAGTAGAGAAAAATATCTAGCAATTTTCATATTTATAATTGTAATATAACAAAAAGGCCAGCCCTTGACAAGTCAAATATCTACTAAATTCTCCAATAAAAAATATCTTTGGGCTTTAACCCTGCCTTCTGGCGGGATCATTTAATAACCTCCTGTTCTTTAGTAAATATTCTACTTCCGTATCTGTTAGTTGGGGAAATTTTTCATAAAACTGGCTTACGCTAAAAAAAACTGAAGGAGTTTCAAGTGCGATTACGCTGTCTGCTTCCTTTTCCAGCTTTAGAAGCGTATCCAATGGCACAACCGGTATGGCTAAAATAAGGCGGCTGGGCTGATTGTTCCAAACTTCTCTGGCGGCAGAGATCATTGTCGCTCCAGTGGCAGATCCATCATCAACTATTATTACTTCTTTACCTGATAGGGGCAGTTGTTTTTTCCCTCTCCGGTATTTTTTTTCTCTATCTTTTATCTCAGATACCTTACTGTTTAACTCCGTTTGCAAATACGAGTCGCTGATTTGCAAGTCCCTTATCATGCTCTTTTCAAGAAATTTACTTCCTTTTGTTTCACCAACTGCTCCAATTGCCAATTCTGCATCAAGAGGCGCAGACAATTTTTTTACAATAATTACATCAAGCGGTAAATTAAAATAGCTGGCTACCTCATCGGCCAAAACTAAGCCGCCCCTGCTTATTCCAAGAACTACCGCTTCCGGATGAATTAGACCTTCCTTGTCCAATTTTTTGGCCAACAAAACTCCAGCCTCTTTACGGTTTTTAAACATAGAAAGCAAAGTCTTTATTTATATTTTTATATTCTTTAGCTGTTTTTCGGCAAACTCCCCAGAAACTGGCAAATGGAACAATTCCCCTTGATAAGCCTTGAGCAAGCAAACTAGCCATAAAACAAAAGTTAATATTGCTACAAATGGGGACAGCATCCAACCTATGACTGGTATAATTACCAGAATATTAAGAAATCCAAAGGTAATGATTGACTGCATGGCGTGAAAACGGACAAATTTGTTTTCTTTTTCAGAAAGTAAAAAAACAAGCCCGCTTACCCAACCAACAGCATAAGTCAAAGCTCCCGCCAAATTTTGGTCCAAGCCAAAGGTAGCTGTCTTTGTTTGAGTAGATTTATTAGTTGGCATATAATCACCCCCTTTCCTTATTTAAAAGCTAAAATATAGTTAATAACTTTCCAACAATTAAATTGTAATAAGTTTTTAGAATAATGTCATCTGGTCTTGTTTTGTTTCATCTATTTTAGAATTTAATGTTTCTCCCCAAATTTTAACCACGCCAAACTCACCGTCAAAACCTGGCTTTACCACAATGTCGCCTTTTCTTACTTTTTCTATACCTTCCGCCACTTTTCCTCCTGCTGTCTGTCTTATTTCATCAAGCTCTTTACTGCAAAGTATATCAAACTCAGGAGCAAGTTTTACTAGCAGCTCATAGACCTTCTGTACTTTTGGGCCGTTAGTGCTTTTTACTCCCATCGCTTCGGCAATTATTTCCTGTAGGGGGACCAACATCGCGTAAGGCGGACGCTTTGAATCAAGTTTATTATAATAACCGGTTAGTCCCGCCTCATTTTCTTTTTTAATTATTTTGACCTGTCGGCCATCCAGGTCCTGCACGCGGTGTTCTACTCCAACAGTCAATGGCTTTCCGCAGACGGGGCATATTGTCCCTTTTTCCTCTGTTTCTTTGGGAGAAAAAGAGACGCCGCAATTCCTGTGTCCGGTCCAATGATATTTGCCTTCCTCCGGATAAAACTCAATTGTGTAAGCAATCTCCCAATCACTGTCTTGCTCTTGTTTTAAAGCAGCCTTTAAATCATAATAAGTAAATTCTTCTTTATTTTTAATTCTTAATTTTTGATTTTTGATTTTAAATACCGTCGCTTCTCGGCCCATTTTCGCAGGAGAATGAGCGTCAGACGAGCTTATTATACTTCTGTCTATTAAATCCGGTACTTTCCAATTCATTGCCGGATCACTGCTTAAGCCTGTCTCT
>CAYNBK010000029.1:0-8618 GCA_964395485.1 uncultured Pseudomonadales bacterium | reverse complement strand
CTTTTTCTTTTTACTACCCAAAAGAGTGGTTTGTGACTGATAACGGCGGGTATAAAGAGGATAAGTTTATCGACATCAACAGCACAAATGTCCTGGCTGGCTATGTTTTGTCAAGCTTTAATAATCCTGACTATCAGCTCGGAAAACAGGCCACAATGATGATAAAAGTTTTTAGCAATGAAAACAAACTGGGGACGGTAGAGTGGCTGGAGCAAAATGACAAAAACGCGGCCGGTGGAGCTGAAATATCATCGATCAAACTTTATTTAGCTGATTTTGCCATTTATACGGTGGAAAGTGAGAACCAATACTACACTAGTTTAGCTTCGGGCGAAATGCTAGCCTTTACTGCCCCATGTGGAGTAAACAGCCAGTGCATAGGCGATAAGCTAAAAAACCAGGAAATTTTTGATAAAGTATTATCTTCTTTACAGCTAAACTAGTTTTAGCTTTTTCTTTTCACCTGTTTTAGTGGGTATTTATTACTTCTGTTTGGCAGATAGAGTGGGAATAATGAAGAATGCGCTTTTTTAAGAAAATCTCTTGCGGGCATAAAAAGACAACAGGATCAGGGTAATACCGCCAAGGGTTAACAGCGTGGTCCATTCGGCTGTGCCGGTGACGGGCGGGGTATAGCTTTCATCTGTGCTGTCTGAGGCGGCGATGCTGACAGAAGTGGAGCTGACGCTGGACAATACATCCTGCTGACTGCTGGTGACATTAGAATCAGTAGTACTGCCGCTGGTATAGGAAAAATTTACGGTAGTACTGCCGGCTTTCAAAGCCCTGAAAACCAGGGTGGCAAAAGTACCGCTGCCGCTAAAGCTGCTATCGGCCGAAGCAACAGCCGAGAGTGTTATTTTGCCGCTGACAGAAGTGTTGGCAGTTACTTTTGTGTCATACAAATTGCCGAGACCGGCAGAAACCGGGGTAAGAAAACTGTTGTCGTAGCTGACAATAGCATCTGCTCCGTCGGTGTCGGCGCTGTCTGTGTCTAAGAGTATATTTAATGTAAACTGTTGGTTGGTGCCAGTGGAAACAGCCGCAGGAGAAAAAGAAAAGGAGGCGGCCAGAACATGGGAAAACAGATTAAAATAAACAAGCGCAGATAAAAGAAAAAAACTAAATTTAATAAGTGGTTTAATTTTCATGCTAGAGTCTTTATAAAATATTTATTTCTAAATTATCTACTCCATCCAGCGAGTCTTTTGTTTCACCCGCAAGAATAATGTTACTGTCTTGGCTGCTGTCGGCAGTAAAGAGTATTTTCAGCTGGGTTTTACCGGTTTTTTTGGCAGTAAAGGCAAGCGTAGACAACTGTCCCTGGCCGGAAAATGAATGATTGTCATCGGCAAGAAAAGAAAAGCGCAGACTGCCAGAGGCGGTGGCGCTTAATGTTTCGCCAAATAGATTGCCGGCTGTAGATGTTTTGAAACTGATAAAGGAGGGATCGTACTCCAAGACTAAATCTACTGCCTGGACAGATTTGTTGGCACTGTTTAACAGCGGAAACACTTCAAAACTTTCGCCTAGTTTGACCGCATCCGGTCCAAACAGGGACAGGCTGTTGCTTTTTCCGGCCGGTGTTTGGAAAAAAATAGCCGGCTTTTCCTGATAAGTATAAGTATTTTTTAAAGCATAGGTATTGATCAGCTCAGAAGAGAAAAAAGCGAAACTGAGCGTAACAAGGCTCAGTAAAAAAAAATTGGCAGAAAAATGCAGTCTTTCGTCGACCATATTTTAAGAATAGCGGAAGAAGGGGGAAAAGGCAAGGGTTTATATAAATAAAATTGGAATAGAGAGAAGGGCAAGAGGTCTATGAATCAGATTCGTGAACATTTTTTTGAAGGTATTCCGCCAGGCTAGGCGGCTCAATTTGGGTAAGTAATTGTGGATATGGATCTCGAGCAACTATAAGTTTTATCAACCCGATCTTTCCTAATAAATTCAAACAATCTCCATCTCTGCCCGTGCTTGGCAAATTTGTTGATGGAACGCCGGATTCAGAACTAAAGGTTTGGTATTTTTGTAATAAAGAAAATAGCAACTCAATAACTTCAGGCGGTTTATAGGGTTTATCAGAGCCATATTCTCCGATAACTTTTTGTCTAAATTTGACAATATTTGGCAATATGGTTTGTGGACCATATTTCGCGGCCAGAACTGCCATCAGGGGATTGCCGGCAGAAATTCGGACAATTTGCCCCATTTCATCTGAACTTAGTATTAGCGGTTCGAGAGCAAACCGCTTATAATCTTTTTGCATGACTTTGCACTGCCGGCAGGTAATTTGGGCTATTTGTTCATCAGTCATATTGTTTAAAGAAAAAGCGCAGCTACTCCCCGGCTTAACTGGTGGTTTAAAATAAAGAGGAGTAAGTAAGATTTTTGCGGCGCTATAATCAGAATGCCACTCAGACTGTTGGCAGACCGCGACTAGTTTGATATTTTGGAAGTTTTGGTATATTAAATCCCTGCCCATTACGTTGAAATTAAGAAAAAAATCCCGCAAAGAATCATTAAGATTAGATCCAGGGAGCTTGTAAGAAGGGAAATGTTCAACAGCGTCAAACAAAACCACTAAAGTAGTATTATTTTGTCGTAGGAATTGGTTTAATTCTTCCAGGGTTTTGGGGATGTCAAGCGGACCTTGACTGCCGCGCGCAAATCCTAAGTCATCAAAGATGTTTACCCAGGCGCGACTACTCCAATTATCGTATTGGGCAAGATTGCTATCAGGCTCGACGGCTATATTATGACCAAAGACCAGGCTGTGATAGGGTAAAACAAGGGTCTGGCCGGGGACTTGATTTGCCTCATGGGCAAGCTTTATAGCCCAAGTGCTTTTACCTGTGCCCAGCCCGCCTTTAATAATCATAAGCGGATAATCACTTTGCAAAAAATCTGCATAGGGTGTGTCCAGCTCCGGCCGAGGAATATAAGCATCGCCCGATGGCGGTACTTCAATTTCTAGAACTGTGGGTATATACATAGACCAGGTATAAAATCGGTAATTAGTATCAAACCACCTACTGACCTCACAACAGCGCTTATGCATAGTTTCTAAATCTGGCTTGGCGAGTTCAGAAAGAGGATCAGCTAAAGGAAGTGATGGCGGCTCTTTTTCTATCGTCATTATAATATTTTTGTAATTTATTTAGGCCGGTTGATAAAAGCCGGTAGGTTTGCTGTTTGGATAGAGTTTTGTTTTGTTTATTTTTGACGCCCAGGTCATACAACCTGATCGGCAAATCGCCGGTCAGAGTATGTTGTTTGTTGTCAAGCAAGCCAAAGCGTAAAACCACCGCCCAGTAATAATCGGGGGCAGTATTTTGCAGTTTGTTTAGCGCTTGCGAGAGTTTGTGCTTGTCCTGGCCCAATACGATTTTGCTAGCATCATGTTCATCGGCAAAAAACCCTTCTAATAATAAAGTAGGATAAAGAGTTGTTTTGTTTCTGCTTTTGGCCTGAAAAAAATTTTTAAAAAACGCCATGGTTTGGTATTTTAAAAAACCCATAAAACGCGAAGATGGAAGACTTTTTTGCCTGAATTTGTTTTCCGCCTCTCTATAGCAGATATAAAATAAACCAGGGAATTCGTCCCAAAACTCTTTTGACTGAAAACCAAAGTAGTTTAAGATTATATGTTTGGCAAACTTTTGATACTTAATCAAGTTTTCCTGTGTTTGCATTTCACCCAGCCTATTTTTACGATTATTAATAGCAATATGGTAATAAAGACCCTTGGTTTTTATATTGAAATCATAGCTTTTACTATGAAAATAATTGAGCAGGTATTTTTTTATATTGGTAGAGAGGCGGTTTTTTCTAAGAGTAAGCAAGCTGTGACTTTTTTTCTTATGGGCTTTGGCCAGTAGCAGTCCTTGAACAAATTGGTCCTGTTCAAGGCTGCTGGCCTTTTCCAAAAAGGCTTCGGGGCTATTTTTCATTTCTTTTAATTGTTGGCTGAGCCGGCTTTTGTAATAACTAAAATAAAAATAACGCTTGTTTTGGAAAATACAGTTTGATCCAGGATTTAAGAGAATATTTAGTTTTTGCAGCAAGTCGATGTTGGAGGAAGACATTTTTAACCTGCCAGATGATAAAGAACCTTTATAAATAAAAGCCCCGAATAAATAGTATAAGTGAGAATAATCTAATGGGTTTGACCGGCTAAGGCCGCGTAAAGAGGCTGGTCGGGAAATTCTCCTGGACCAACGTGAAATAGTGCTGACGGGTTTATCAACAGTACGACTAATATCAGTCAAACTATATCCAGATTGATGCAGTTCTCCAGCATAAACGAAGGCCACCAAGTCCAAATACATTTTATTAAGCTGTTGCTTGGTGAATGTTTGTGATAAAACGGTTATTTTAAACTTGCGAATAAAATCTCTGTTCTCTTTTTGCAGAGCAAGTAGGGAAACTGAACTGATAGCATAGGTTTTTTTGGTGGGGCTGTCAGAAGCAGTCGGTTTAAGATAGTAAGCAGGAAAACTGTAAAGATAAAAATGAATAAGCTCATGGATATTTATACCAGAAACTAATTTTATCTTATAAAGATACTGCTTGATAAATTTTTGGATTTGTTTGTAGGCTGAAGGATAGCTTTTTTTGGCATCGTCCATAGAGGTAAAACTGAATTTCCCCTGGTGATGCGAGGCGATTGATCTTTTTTGGTCCGGTGTTAAAAGGCAGGCAAATAAGTTTGGTTCCCTGAGCTTGCCCCTGGGATCAATATCGCCTTTCAAGTCAGAAATATCATCGTGGGCAGCACCAATAATAGTAAGATTTTTAATAAAATCAAAGGCAAATTTTTGCCTTTTGGGATTTTTAATTTGATTTAGGGCAAGGTATAAGTGAGCAAAGAATTCACCCAGCTGAACATATGTTTGGCAGTAAAGCTGTAAGGTGTCAGCAAAAGAATAAAAGTCAAAACCCAAGCGCATTTGTTTTTGCCAGCTTTGGTAAATTTTTTTAAATTGACGCTTTGTATAATTTAGAAATTTTTTTTCCTCAATTGGGCTAAGCTGTTGGCTTTGTTTAATTTCTTGAATAAATGATTGATAAAACTGTTTAATGTCTGATTTGGCAGATCCAGTTTTATCTCCTTCTTCAAAGGCGGTACGTTGCCATAAAAGAGGGACTGAAGTCAAATTTTTGAAACTAAGAGGGCCTTGTCGGTTTGATTTTTCTTTAAAGTATCTTTTGAGGTGAAACACTATTTGCCAAGCCCAAAAACTACTGCGGGTTAAAGTGTGAAGGGTTTGCATAGAAGGAGTATGATTTAGTCCTTGATTTAGAAGAAAGATCCATAAGTATTCACGAGGAGAGGTGAGAGCAAAATATTTTTTCTTTTCCAGCTGGGAGATACCAGCACTTGTTTTAATATATAAGGTGTAAAGTAAAAGGTCGCTGAGTTTTAGAAATAGGGTGGATGAAGGCATGAATATTTAGATATTTTGGGGGCAGTAAGCTTTTTAATAACGAATCAAAACATTAACGGGATAGTCACATATAAGTTTTTGAGGCCTGGGCGGGAAACGTCCCGTTGAAATGTTTGAGGCCTAGGCCGGAATCGAACCGGCGTATAGCTGTTTTGCAGACAGCCGCGTTACCTCTTCGCCACTAGGCCATTATATTTCAAGACTTTTTGTTAAACGTTTTAATAAGCATTTTTTTGCTACATGCATTTTTAACTCTTTTTCTCTTTTTGCAGCATCCTTTTTATTTTTATATGCTTCGTAATAAATAAGTATCCAAGGCCTATAAGGCTTTGTTGACTTTACTTTGCCCAAATTATGCGTTTTGAACCTAGTTTTTAAATCTGTCGAATAAGCAATATAAACATCTTTGTTTTTTGACTTCTGATAACATAGACATAAAACATAATGTTTTGTCTGGCAGAGCCAGATCTAGCTTCGCTAGACAGACAGCCGCGTTACCTCTTCGCCACTAAACCATTTAGCAAGATGCCTGGACTTTACAGGCCTAAGCTTTTGCTGTGATTATAGCAAATATAAGGCCTGTAGGTCTATAGGTCGGGAGAGCTATGGTTTATAATGATTTTTATAAAGTTTATATTGGCCCTGCAGTATACTTGACACGCCCACAGAATTAGTATAAAATTGTCCTAATTATGGGAACTAATATGCCTATTAATACCACTATTGAAATTATTAAAAAGCTTCAAGAAAAAAAGGTGGTTTTATTTAGTTTGACTGATTTTGGCAGGCTTTTTAAGATAGGTAATCAGCAGACAATATATAAAAAAATCCAGCGTTTGGTAAAAATAGAGGCAGTAAAAAAACTAAATAAAGGTAAATACCTTTTTATAATGGGAAAAAACACAGGACTTGATCCGGGGCAGGAATTTAAGATAGCTAATTTTTTACATCAACCTTCTTATGTTTCTTTGGAGTCTGCTTTATCTTTTTATGGAGTTATTACCGGCTTTGTGTATGAGATTGTTTCTGTGACTCCAAAAAAAACAAAAACATACCTTGTTAAAGACAAAAAATACTCTTATACTCAAGTTAAACAAAGCCTTTATTGGGGTTATGAAAAAAATAATGGTTTTTTGATTGCTGATAAAGAAAAGGCATTATTTGACTACTTGTATCTATGCTCTAAAGGGATAAGAGGCTTTGACGAGAAAGAGTTTGACTTATCTGGATTGAATAAAAAAAGGCTGTTTGCTTATATGAAAAAAAGCAAACTGCAAGCAATTAGTAAAATTTATAAAATGATTTACCTGCTGTATGCTCACTAAACAGCAAATTCAAGAACTGGCTGAATACTACAAGATCGATGGATTTACTATTGTCAGAGAATATTTGCAGTTAGTGTTTTTAAATTATTTGTATCAGCATAAGAAAGCAGATAAAATTTATTTTAAAGGAGGAACAGCGATTCGCCTGCTGTTTGGCTCGCCGCGATTTTCTGAAGATTTGGATTTTGCTGTGACTTACAGCCAACAGGAGATAAAAGAAATCCTTAAAAAAGTAGAAAAAAATATCCAAAAAGAACTGGGCAAGGTGAAAATTGCGCTTTTGTACAAAGGGCAAAAATCTATCAGATTTAGGTTAAAATATATACAAGAAAACTATAAATATCCTTTTGCGATCAGATTGGATTTTTCCCGGGAAGAAATAGCGCGAAAAGCAGTAAGTTCTCCGCTGGTGAGTAAATTCCCGATAATTTTTTTTCCTTTGATTTCTCACTTTTCTGCCAAGGAGATATTGGCCGAAAAGATAAGAAGCCTAATGATGAGGGGAAAGGGCAGGGATTTATACGATATTTGGTTTTTGCTTCAAAAAAAGATAGACATAGACGAAAGCTTGGTAAAAATAAAGCTAAAAAAAACAGGCATAAACTATCAGCCGGCAGTTTTACAGCAAAAAATTAAGCGCTTTCCTTTACAAAAACTAGAACGGGATTTAGGCAAGTTTTTGCCAGAACCCCAAAGAAAAATTATAAAAAGACTAAAAGAACTTGACATAGATAATAAAAAACTATGATATACATTATCGGCCTTGGTAATCCTGGGAAAAAATACGCAAATACCAGACATAACACTGGTTTTTTAATGCTGGAGGCATTAAAAAAACAATTATCAATTATCAATTATCAATTATCAAACAAATCCAAAGCACCAAACTTCAAACTGCAGAAGAAACTAGCGGTTGAAATTTGTAAGCTTGATTATCTGGACGAAAAAATTATTTTGATTAAGCCCCAAACTTTTATGAATAAATCAGGCGAGGCGGTAAAGTATGCGGTTGAAAAACACAGATTGTCGGCATTAACCCCGGGGGATTCCATTCGGGCAACCCCCGGGTTTTTGGCCAATAAGCCTTTAGTATTCACCTCGGGGGAGTCAATCCTGCCTGCGGCCGGATGCCGCCCCCGAGGTGCTCAGCCAACCGGACGCTCAGGCCGTTTTGCTAATAAGAACAATAAAACAATAGAGCAATTCAACAATTTATTTGTCGTCCACGATGATTTGGACCTGGTGCTGGGAGAATATAAAATCCAGTTTGGTAAAGGACCGAGAAAACACAATGGTTTGCTTTCGATCGAACGAGAGCTGAAAAGCCAGGATTTTTGGCGAGTGAGGATAGGGGCAAGGGGAGAGTATTATGAGCGGATAAAGCTGGACGGGGATAAAAATATAGCCGATGATTATTTGCTAAAGCCTTTTGGCAAAGAAGAAAAAAAGGCGCTGGACCAAGTATTGATAGAAGCAGGAAGAGAGCTTTTGGAAAGAGTTGGTAATTAGCTTGAACTGGTTAATCCCCGCCGTTTAGGGCGGGGAGGGGTCATTATGAAATATTGATAGATGACATTGTGAGGAGTGAAACGACGAAGCAATCTCTAATGCGGGAAGCCAAGATTGCTTCGCTCCGCTCGCAATGACAAATTTGCTCGCAATGACAAAAAACTCAAAAGGACGCGCTCCGATAAACATCGGGTAACGCCCTTTGAAAAATGGATGGGATTGCTTCCCCCGATCTTATCGGGATCGCAATGACGGGGAATAAGAGCTGGGGAAAGGAGAAAGATTTTAAGAATAAAGAATAAAAGAATATAGGGAGAAGGAGAGAAGGGGGAAAGAA
>CAYNBK010000028.1:0-8836 GCA_964395485.1 uncultured Pseudomonadales bacterium | reverse complement strand
GCTCTTTCTCTATCAAACCCTCTCGGTAAAGAAATTGGCAAAGCCGTCGGACGACTGCCAGCTTTCTTTTCACCGAGGCATCAGAAAAACCCCTATCTTTTTTCAGATAAAGGCGGTAGCGATGTAGGTCAAAACTAGTAATTTTAAAAGATTTATGACTCATGATTTACGATTTATGAATGAATGTTTTTTCTAGTTTTTATTAACCCTTAAATATTTCTATACCCTTAATAACCCTTAACATTGTTTCTTATTCTGGCTCTTTCTATCTCCTGACCTTTTTTCTCTTTTGCCAGTTTATTTTCTAAAGAAACTACCAATTTTCTAAGCAGCCAGTCTGTTTTATTAATTAATTCCTGAAAAACCTCATAAGAAAGGTCGCTGGCCTCAATGTTTCGCAAAGCTTGACAGTATGGGTGTCCTGGCTCGGTTGGTTCACCTTTAACCAAACCCTTGGCATAACCCTTACTTACCCTTAAATTTATTCCCAGTTTAGCCAGCGTAGATCCTGGTTCAGATTTTAAAAAACCATCCTGTTTGTTATCTCTTATGTCGCCCCTTACTTCTTCCAAACTGGCTTGGCTGTATCCGAGAAATTGCAGATATTCCCCGCTAGTTGGTCTTTTCCAACCTTCTTCAATATTTCGTTTTACGCTTCGGGCCGCATCGTCCATTTGTGCTTTTAGCCTTTTCTCATAGGGGTTTTTAAGGGCAAGACAAAGGGTATATTTGCGTATTAAAATTCTCAATAAGGCGGCATTTTGCCACACCGCCAAATATTGGAATCCATTTGGATCCTGCCAAACTCTGGAGCGCGCTTTTTCCACCTTGGCTCTCGCCAATTCTTTATAAGTTTTTTCTATCATTATTTTTTGGATTGTTTTCTTCATAAATATTGTTTCTTGTTTGACTCTGTTTTTATTCTTGAATTTTGAATCTTTCCCTAGCTCACTGTCTTATAATTTGTTATGCTTTGGCTGTTTGGCTGTTCCTGGCTTTGTTCGCCCGGTATTATCCACCAGGAAAATTCCAGATCGGTATTGACAGGGGAGTCAACGCCTGCTTTAAACCAGGCCCCGTTTTCCCTGGAAAATACCGACAGTACCATATTTTCCGGATTATTACCGGCCACTACATACACTTTGTCGCTGGCACCGAGCTCCGGCGTGTCTATGATTGTTTCTTTTTCTCCGGCCTTTATCATTCCCTTTCCGCTCAAAGTATTAGTATCTATCTGGCTTCTTGAATCTTGATTCATGCCTGCCCGCCCAACTGGAGGGAATCTTGAATCTTGATTTGGTTCGGCTATTGTCAGTTTTTTCGGCAGTCCGGCTTTTTTAGTGGGCAGTGTGTCTATGGGGCTGCTGTTTTTAGCAATGTCCAGGTTTTTCTGCCAATCGACATCTTGACCGGTGTTTGATTTATTTTGAGCCATTAGAGCATTAGCAATATTTAGGTCGGTTTTAGCCGCATTTTCTGCTTCAGGATAAAGATGCTTTACTTTTTGCCAAATTTGGGCCCGAGCCAGAAATCCCTCCGGCCTTTGAGGGTAGTATTCGATTGCCTGGTTTACAGCGGAAAGGGATTTGTTCAAGGCATCGACAATAAGCAGTTTTTCTTCTTCTGACTGAAAGCTGTCATCGTTGGCCAGCCGGGTAGCTTTTTGCAGGAGAGAACCCGAAAGGCTAAGATAATAATCCAGATTATAGATTTTGACTGCTGTATCGGGGTTAGAAAATGTCTGGTTTTCAGCCAGAGGCGAGAGAAATGCCTGCGGAGCCTCGTGCTTTATTTTTGCCAAGCCAAAAGGTATAGAGGGGGACAGCAGAAGAGCAGAAAACAAGACACCCAGCAGGCGTTTTTTTGACTTATTGTTACTAATTCTTGTATTTATCATGGGCAGGTTTTCCACTTGACTTATTACAATCTATGTTTTATTATCTAATTGCTGGTTAACCGCAAGGTTTATTCGGCTAATCCCAAGCCGATGGCCAGCATTTTTAACAAATTCAAGGTTGATTTTTTTCATACCTCTAAATTACTTTTTTTTGCATTTATCACACCAAATTTATTTCTTCTCCAAGCCGGGATAACACTCCAAAAATGTCTTTTACCGTTTCCTACTTGTCTAATAATTACTTTTATTCTTCTTTTGTCGACTACAGCTTCAAAAGCCCAAAATAGATATACTTTCCCCTTTTTAATATATTTACTTTCTTCTTGGGGCAGTGGCATTAGTTTTAGTAGTTTTATTGCCCTTGGAAGTAAACGTAAGTTTGTTTCTATTCTGTTTTTATCCCTTCTTTTTCTATTCCCTTTATAAATCAAATGATTTGCCCCCTTGGCATTGAAAACTACTGCTTCATCAAATGCAGGACACTTAATGCTTTTTGTTTCTTTAAAAAACCTTTTAATTCCCAGATTATATTTTTGTAAATCTGTCATATTTTTTTAAATTCAGAAAAAACTAACTATTATTGCTTTCCAGCCAGCTCAAAAACTGCCGGCTGTCGGCAAGATAGTTGTTTATGCTAATTTTTGATATTTTTTGAGATATTAAATACTGCTTAAATCGGTTTAAAACCTGATGGGCCTGTCCCGATTTAATCGGGATGCCTAAGCCAAGAGGCGGCCGGGCAGCCTGCCCGCCAAGCTTTGTAAGGCCTAGCAGGCGGGTGCCGCCCCTTGGCTGATATTTCCTCTGCTCTTCAGCCATTATTAATTTTGACTGACAAGCGCCAACTAATATTTCGGATTGTTTAATTTCAGGCAAATTTATGGCCGGGTTTTGTCCAGAACGTCCGCTGTCTTTCAAAAATACGCCAAAACGCCTTACGCTTACCAGCCGGCGGTTGGCTATTTTTTGTTTCAGCTGTTTGTTTTTCAAAGCATCCAGCAGTGTTTGTCTGTATTGCCAAAACACCTCACTGCTAAATATTTCCCCGCTGGTGCTGGCCGGGTGGAATAATTTAGCTGTCACCGAGGCAGAGTTTAAAAACTTTTTTAAATCGGCTGTGTAGTTTTTTATTGTGTTTTTGCTTAGATCCTGGCTGTGCAAAAAATCGGCGAACATATTGCGCCATTTTTTGTTAAAATTATTGTAGTTGTTATTTTCTGCAATCATACTTGCGATTATTATTTTTTTTTTCTAATCTGAAAGTTATACAGATTATACTTATAGTTATACTTTACTATCTTCTATAAAAGCCTTGTCAAACGCAGTTTTTTTCAGCCCAGTTTGCTGTAATATTTTAGCCAGAAGATAGGGGATATTTTGCGGTAATACCGTTTCACAGGTTATTCACGCACAAAAAGTGCAGTATCAAAAATATATTATAAATATCAAACATTATCATTTTTGTCACAAGCCGAATATTGCGTAGAATGTTGAAAACTACCTATATCAGTGTGGAAAAGCTGACCATTGACAAACATATGATGTTGTGTTCTTATTATTTATAAATAGTTAAAACGCAACAATGATAGAAGTGGCAAGCAACTAATTACCAAACCCATGAAACGCCTAAAACAAAAAATTTTATTTCTATTGGCATCGGAAAAAGATTTTTTTTACCATCGGGACTTTTCTTACCGTCCCTACAACTATCTTTATCACCGCCTGCCCAAGTATCAAGACTCTTCGATCAGGGATGCCTGTTTGCAGATGGTCCAAAGCGGGGAGCTTGACCGGCTTTTGCGCAACCGAGAAGCTCTTTTCCGCCTTACTTCTCATGGCAGAACACAGCTTTCTTTATATTTTCCTCAAATGGCAAGGTTTAATAAATCCTGGGATATTGTTTGGCGGATTGCCATACTCTTACCCGGCAACAACAAAGCATCTTTAGAAAAAACTCATCAGGCGAAGCTTTTAGCATTGCGGAAAATGATGTTACTTTTGGGTTTTAAACCGCTATCAAGGGGAGTATATCTTTGTCCTATGCCGGTGGCTGACAAGCTCAAAAGCTATTTAATAAAGCAAAAACTAAATAAAAGCATAGCCATTTTTGAAGCCAATAAACTAATTATGGGGGATAATGCGGTTTTTGGACACCACTTATGGGGTTTAAAAAATTTAGCCGAACAATACGCAAAATTTATCACTGACTGTAATCGTTTGCTAAGTGCGATAAAAACAAAAAAAGACCTGCAGGATAAGGATAAAGGAAGCTATTGCCGTTTGCTGGATACATTCTTTTTGCTCTTGCAAAGCGATCCGGCTTTACCCAAAAAACTAATCGGCTTCAAGTGGCCTTTCAGCGAAGCTAAAGACGTATTTTTTAAATTGCAAAAAGAGTGTATAGACCGCTAAAGCCTGGATTGGCCATTTGTATATTCTGATGCATTGGGATCTATATTATTGGCAAAACAAATTTGTATTTTTTTTGCCAATAATATATAAAAATTGAATTTGTATTTAAATAAACTAATCTGCAAGCAGATTAGCATACTAAGCGAAAATCAAATTATTTTCAAAAAGTGGTAAATTTGATTTGCGCTTACTATATTTGCTTTAAAACCCGAATTCTTTCGGGCTTACATAAAAGGGGATTACGACGTCATGAGGGTCAAAGATAGTCAGCCAGTTTACATTTCGGTTTTGAAGTTTGTCGACTAAAGGCACCGTTTCTTCGCTGTTTAAGGGTTTTGTCAGTCTTTCCTCATAGCGCTCGCCTTTATTATCATAATAAACCAGTCTTGTTAGATTTTGTGCATTGCTGACCAGCAGGCTTTCACCGGATTTGCTTATTTTTGTTTTTGTGTTTATATCATAAACTGTGATGATCCTCGGCCAGCTGGCGCTGAAACTGCCGGTATTGATAGTCAGTTTCCCTGATCGTGCCACTGTCGGCAGGTAAAAACTTATTTTTGTATCTTCCCAGGAAACCAAGTGGTCTTCCGGCACCTCTGTGTTTCCTATTTGCAAATATGCGCCTTCCGGGTAGTAGCCAAAATTACTGCCATTGACGATGATAATATCACCCTCTTTTCCCAAAAAAGGGGCGACGAGGTCTATTTCTAGGCTTATCTTAGGCCTGGAGCCGCGCTTTAGCTTTGGCAGTTCGGGCGGTATAAAGTCGGCCTTGGAAAAAAGCTTGGTTTCGGTTTGGATAAGGTAAACGCTTACCGGGATAGTAAGCGCGAGCCCGATAAGCAAGGCCCCCCAGAAGATTTTTTTAAAACTGACGCTTTCGATAGTATCTAAAAATGACATAACTTATAAATTTTCAATTATCAAATTCCAATTTTCAAACAAATTTCAAATTCCAACTGGCAATTCATTTCTCAGTTTCCAATTGATAATTGAATTATTGATTATTCATTGAAAATTGCCAATTTGTTACTCCTTTATCTCAACCACCCCTCTTTTCTTATCAAATGTTATCACATACTCATCAAAAAATCCTTTTCTGCCCAGTATTGAGCGGGTGCCATAGCTTTCGGTAAAAACTACCGGCAGGGTCAGCTCGCTTTCCTGTACTGCGAGTGTCATTTCTCCTTGATAGGCAAAACTCTCACTATTGCCAAACCCGACAAAGGCGATCCGCTTTAAAAATGCCAGTTCCAGGCCCATTTTGTCAGCCATTTCTCTGGGCAGAGAAGATATAACCGCGCCGGAGTCTAGTAAAAAACTGGTTTTTTCCCAGCCGTCTATTGTTTTTACCTTAGCGTCCAAGACCGGGTCAGACACTTTGCCGATATCTTCCCATGAAACCGTGCGCAGGGGGGCTTGTACCAGCATCCGGCCTTCTCCGGCGGGCTTGTTGCTGAAATAAAAGCTTTTCAAAGCATAGGTAAAGTTAAAAACAAAAACACCAACAAGCAGTATAAAAACAATAAGTTTGATCAGTCCTTTAAACATCTTATACAAAAGATAGCAAATTAACGGGAATTAGTAAACAGGGGAGATAGAATAAGTAATAAGTAATAGGGAATATGGAATAGGGAATAGGGAATATGCAAGCTTTTTTATTACTTATTAGCAAATACTGCAAAGGATTAAGTACAAAACAAATCCAAAACTCAGCCAATTGGCTGGGCTAGATTGATATACAAGGTTATATATTGATGTTAATAATGCCAGCATTAATATTAGACTTGCCGAGAGCAGCAGCATTTTTCGCAAAATTACTTTATTCCCCGAGCCTTGCATCGGCAGTAAAAGCCGGAGATTCTGTTTAGAGCTCAGTATCTGTCCATAGTAATAAAGCCACTCTCTGTTTTCTGTTTCATCAATTGTATTTTTATCTGCCGGGAAAATATAGGCAAAAGCCATGGCTTCCAGCGAAAAAGGAATTACATCATCGTCTTTTATTTTAAAATAGCCTTTTTTATTTGCCAGGAGCCTTTTATAGAGCCGGACAAACGGTTCTGGCGCTGTCTGCCCATCCTGCGGCAAAGAGAGCTTAAAAACGTTTATTTGCCCAAAGGCCACGCCCTTGTTGCGTTTTATATCAAAAAGCCGGTTATTGTCTTTTTTGGATCTTGGCAGCAAAAAGCATGTTAAAAAGGCAAAAGCTCGGCAAAAACCAAAGCCATAGCCGGCCATAGAAAAAAACAGCCATACTAAAAGCAGAAGCCAAAGTGTATTGGGTTCTTTTTGAACCAGGGAAGCAAAAGGGATAAAATATAATAATCCGGGCAGGCCGGTACTGATCGGGCTCCCGGCCGTTGGTCCGCCGCCGCGCGTTATTTCCAGATCAAAAAATTTTAGACTGCTAGTGTTGCCGGCTTGGTCGCTGGCAAAAACTTGGACCTGCCAGAGTCCGGGCGGGAGCATGCGGGTGCATAACAAATCAAACTGGCCGTTGTCGTCGGCTTGACCGCTTAGTATTACTTTGCGATGCGGTTGGAGTTCGCCGGACGGGCCGTATGGTATAAGGGTGATTTGGATATTGGCTCGGCTTTCTGTCTGTCCGATAAAATTAGGCTTAATGTGATCAGTAATAATCACCAATCCGTCAGGGATAGAATCCGGATCTTGGGAAGAAAGGTTTAGCCCGCTTTGGCCAGATATTTGGGTGATGATGATAAATGGACTGATAGTATCAATTGTAAAAGACCAGACAGCCGAATCTGCCCAGTTGCTATAAACATCTACCGCCCGGATCGACCAGAGGTAAAGCCCGTCTGCCAGAGCCTGTTTTAAGGTGACGGAAATTTGCTCCTCATCAGCCACGAGTAAGTATTCAGCTGTTTCTACCGGGCTTTGGGCGCTGGCAAGCTCCGGGAAAAAAATTCCTCCGTTCAGCCAGAGCTGATAATACCATATGGCAGATTGGGGATCAGTGCTTTTTTTAAAGACAAAGCTAGGTTTGTTTTCACTCAGTACCGACTGATTTGGCGGCGCGATCAGGATGGGTATGCTGGGTTTGGTTTCGTCCGGCACTCTCACCGTTACTTTACTGGCGGCCAGCGCCCGGGAAGGACAAAATAAGCTATTTGACAAAAGAAATATTAGATATACCAGCCAGCTAAAATATTTCATAATAACAATATTAACAATTAAATAATTTGTCCTTTTCTACTATAACTTATTTGAAAAAACAAAAAAAGACGGAGGGGGAGGAATTATCAATTATCAATTATCAATTACCTGTTACCTGTTTCTTTCTTCAACATTTCTTCTACTTTTTCCTGTACCAACTTATCGGCTTTCTTTTTGCCTTGCTTGCGGATAAATAGAACCAGTGTAGTCAGCAGGATTAAAGCCATCAATACAGCCAGGATTAACTTCCACGGTATTATCCAGAAATAAACCACCGCGTTTAAAAGCTTGCCTTTGTCGCCATAGGCCGCTTTCAGTTCGGCTTTATAGCGCCCCAAATGCCATTTGCCTGAAAAACTATTTTGGTAAATACGGCTGGTATAGGGAAAGATGTTTACCTTGCCCAGTTGTAAAAGTTGGATTTCTTTGTTAAGCATGTTGCTGACGGAAATAATCCCGGTGGGGGCAATATGGGTGTCGGATAGGTTTTTAATTTCGCTGGTAAAGTCGATCGGCCCGTATTCAGCAAAACGCGTACTGGGCAAAAAGCGGATTACGCTGGCGTCTTCTTTGATATCGCCGGCTACTACGACATTAATAAGAGAACCCACTTTTTGGCTTATTCTGGAGCCGGTAGCCCCAAGCATTCCTTCCGAGCTAGGGGAGTAGGTTACCATGGCATAATGTCCGCCCGGCAGGGCGTCTGCAGGCACGGAAACAGTCATCGAAACAAGCTGTATTTCTCCCGGTCTTATAATAAATGCCGAAGGAGAAAGACTAATCCATCCCTGCAAGGACCAGCGGTTGTCTTTGTTTTCATCATCCGAAAGAGGGATTGGAGTGCCCTTGTCGTCGGTAACAATAAAGTCCTGTGTTAAAGCTTCCAGCAAAATTTCAGCGTCACTGTCGTTTTTTACCTTCAGGGTTTCCTGGATCGTTTCACCCGGCTTAATACTAATATTTACATGAGGGGGAATAGCAGTTAATATGCTGGTGCTGGGGAGGGCTTTTGGTGCAGCAGAGGGGGTAGCGTCCTGGGCAAGGATAGTAGAAGGCAACAAGCAACAAGCAGCAAGCAACAAGCAAAAAGCAAGCAGGCTTATAGATTTTAGATTATAGATTATAGATTTTAGATTTTTCATGGGCAGGTTTAATAGAGTTTTAGCTATTCAGATTGTTAGAGTTATAGTTTATTTTTCTAATTACTAATTACTGTTTACTGTTTATCCCGTACAGACTAAAGCCTGTCGGGACTAATTCTTAAAACGTCCCCGTCGCAATATATGTTACCAGGTTTTCATAATCGCCGGCTTGCTGGGATGGTCCAACTGCAATCCGATAACAGACATA
>CAYNBK010000027.1:0-8991 GCA_964395485.1 uncultured Pseudomonadales bacterium | reverse complement strand
ACCTCTGGGAAAGCTGTTTTATTCTCCCAACAATTTGTCCTGGAGTGCCCTGAAAGCCAAACATTTTATTGCCAAAAACAAGGCACCCTTTGTGGCCGTGGTAGGCGATGTAGCTAGTTTTTCATTTATTGAGCAAAATATCAGTTTTAACTTGGCTGTGTTGGACCATAAAACCAGGCGGGAACCAATTATTACCACCTCGCACCGCCGTTTAAAAAAACAATCAAACAATATCAGCACCGTTATAAATCCTGCTTCATCTCTTCATCTGGACCTTGTAAAAAAATGTCAAATTTACTCCCAAAAAACCGGGCAAAATACTATCATTGTAAAAGGCGAAGAAGACCTGACTGTATTGCCTCTTATTTTATTTTCCCCTCTAAATTCTCTCATTTTTTACGGACAACCCCACCAAGGTTTAGTTGCTGTAAAAGTAAGCACGGCCAAAAAAAATGAGTGTCTAAAACTGCTAAATTATTTCAGATAAACTCATCATGCTGAATTTACCTGCCCGTCCGGCAGGCGGGTTTCAGTATCTGATCCTGAACCAAGTTCAGGATGACTAATTCAACGGGCTATTGTCAAAGACCAAATCTCGCCAACTTTGCTTTTTTTCAATATTTTGGCGCACTCGTTTAGAGTAGCACCAGTGGTCCAAATATCATCAACCAGAAGTATTTTTTTATTTTGGAGTATTTTTGGATCAAGCCCCGGATTTAGACAAAATGCTTCTTTTATATTCTCCAGTCTCTGTGCTTTTTTCAACTTTGCCTGGGGAGTAGTATCCCGTGTCCGCCAGAGTACATTTTTTGCCAGTTTTAAACCTCTTTTTTTTGCTAAAAGCAGGGCAATTTTATCCGACTGGTTAAACCCGCGCCAATTTTGCCTCTGCCAATACAAAGGCACAGCCAGACATACAGGTTTTTCCGACAAAAAACGCAAAAAACTAGGGCTTTTTTCAAAAACATCCTTTAAACCATACTTCAAAATATTATCCAAGCTTTTGTCCATACTATAGACAAACTGATATTTGTAGACATGAAGGAATTCGCTTAGAGGCCGGCAAAAAGAGAACAATCTGACTGCACCATTTAAGGCCGTCTTTCTTTGGCAATAAGAGTGAACCGCCCCCTCTATGGCCGGTCTGAGGCAAAATGGACAGATAAAATAATCCGGCTTTTCAAGCTTTTTTGTGCAGTCTGCACACAAATAAACAGATCTTATCTCACAGCCAAAACAGTTTTTGGGAAAAACGAAGTTTATAAGAAAATTAAACACTCTGTGGAGATGAGGGGCAATGAACCCCTGTCCGAAAAGTAATAACAAAGCAATTATACAAGCTTTTTCTGGTTTAATAATCAAACAGTCAAACCAGCAAACTTTTCTGTTTGATTTTGGTTCTCACTTGCTTGAGTCCGATCAAACCTCATCGGACCTGCGTACCGGGTAGGTTTTCACCCGGGCAAATCCCCCGGAAAAGATTTTACCCGAATGCCGACTTAGGCGAAGGTATTTACCCTAGCCAAAGCCGGAGCTCCAAACAATGCGCGACCCGCATCAGCCAAAAAGGCTTTTGCATCAGCCACATAGTTTGAAACTGTCTGTCTTAAAGTATTGACAGGTTTGTTTTGAACCTTTTTAGGCTCTGTATTCAAGAGCGCTTGTTGCTTTGTCAAAGAGCTTTCCGTCGAATCAATACATCCCCAATAGCCTATATTATAGCAGAAAACCAACAATAAAAATATTCTAAATAATTTCCCAATATTCAAAGTTCAAATTTTTTTTGTAAATTATAAAATTCTCTCATTTTTTTTAATTATTTAGGATTTGAGGTGAAAAACTTCCTACTGCAAGTTTTTCATCTCTCTATCTATTTCTCTCTGCTGGTCGCGCCGCTTGATAATATCCCTTTTTTCATACTCTTTTTTGCCCTTGCCGAGCGCTATTTCAATCTTGATATTGCCTCTTTTTGTATAGGCGGCAGTGGGCACTAAAGTAAAACCCTTGGTTTCGATTTTCTTTGCCAAGTGTTGGATTTCGCTTTTCCTGGCAAGGAGTTTTCTCTGGCGGGAAGGGTCATAACCTTCACTGGCAGTCTGATAGGCAGACACTTGAGCATTTACCAAAAAAAGCTCTCCGTCTTTGACCCGGACAAAAGCATCTCCCAAACTTAAGCGCCCGCTTTTGATCGATTTTACTTCCGCCCCGGTCAAAACCACGCCTGTTTCCAGATAATCTTCCAAACTATATTTAAATTTGGCCTTGCGGTTAATTATTTTTTTCACTTTTTAAGTTTGTTTTTTAAATTAAAATTTTATTATTTGGAAATTGTTTAAAAATTGGAATTTCATCAGTTTGCTTTACAAACTGATGCTGTATATCCTATCCTTTGTTAAAAGGTATATTTGCCCCGCCTCTTCCGATACAGTAAAATCTATCACTCCTGCCATACCGGACCAGCTAAAACTCTTTTGGTATTCACCTGACTTGTCAAGTTGGTAAAGTCTGGTATTTTGCCTGTCCAGAAGGTAAACACTGTCAAGCAGTTTATCCATATAAATAAGCAAATCATCGCTCAGTTCATCTATCCCCAAAAGAACAAAATTGTCTCTTTTGCCGGATATATATTTATAAACCAGCCCGTCACTGCCAAGCACCCAAACATAGCCATCGATGGCCATGTCTTTGGCTGTCCAGCCGGACTCATCTTTAAGATAATCCCTGGGTTGACTCAAGCCATCGTCAATAGCGATAAGTTTTAAAACGCTATTTTCTTCTAAAATATAAACATTGCCCTCAAAAACCGTCATAGCCAAAGGTTTTGTCCAATCAGAATTTATAGTTTGGATAGTTTTCCCCCCGCTTTGAACCAGTAGATTCTTGTCTGTTAGAAAAAAACTGCGCTGACCGCCAGCAGTTTGACCATAATACAGCAGTTGTCCGCCTTCGACTGGCATTTTTACTTTTTCATATTCTTTGCTTTGACCGTCTATTATCAATACTGTTTGTTTGTCGGTGCTTATAGTCAAATTTTTGCCATCATAAGACATGTTTTTGGCTGTTACCCCACCCTCTATCAAAGACAAATCGAGAAATAAGTCAGGAGTATCTACTTCCTGCAATCCGGTAACTGCCGATATTTCTTTTTTTATCTCATCCAGCGTATTTCTTATTTCAACATTCAATTCTTCTTCTTTTTGCGGCAGGCTTTCTTCCAGTTTTTTACCGGCCTCTTCCAGTATTTGTTTGGCTTGAAGCGGGTTGTCCGGACTTATTTCCCGGCCTTGGGCTATTGCATTCAAAGCAGGCTGTATCAACTTCTCGCGCAAACGCGCCAAATCCTGCTTTTGTTTTTTTTGCCATCCAAAAACTACTGATAAAAACAGCAGAAAAATCAGTATGCCTGCTGCCAGCAAAGTAGTTTTTTTGGCGTTTTTTTCTCTTTTTTCATTATTAAAAGCGTAACTACTGCTCTTTTTTAACTTTTGGAAAAAAGATAAAATGCCGGATCCTTTTTGGCGTAAATTCAAGCGCCGGGGAAGTACGGGTAAAATAGGAGACTTCTCAGTTATAATGCTTTTATCAAAAAATGAAAAAACCGCTACCGCCAAACTGTTTTTCTCGTGAGCATGAATAATGGGGGCCAAAAGTTCTACTGTACGCTCAATACTGCCTGAAGATAAATTTGCTTTTAAGACACCCGGAGGGATTATTTCAAAAAAACGACTGCTTCCAAGAACTATTTTGTCTTCCGTCTGCCAAAAACCAGACACAGACCTTACCCCTTCCACCTCTTTTAACAAAGGATAAAGCTCCTGCTTCCGCCAAAGGTAAGCCTGGCCGCTGGTCACTGCCAAATAAATCGCCTTGGGCAAAACCGCCATCGCCTGTATACTCAGGTCCAAACTGCCTTCAAATTCAGCCTTAAGGGCTTTAAGGGCGTCACTTAAACGAAGCAAGCTGGAGGACTGTCCAGAGCCATAATAATTTTCATGCAGACGCATGATTATTTCTTTGCCAAAGGAGCTTATCTCCAAATTTTCATCTTTGACAGAAAAACTTACAGCAGAAAGCAAGCTCCCGTAGGCCTGCTGTTTAGCCTCTTTGGGCTGGAAAACATGTATCTGGGACCACTCTTTGTCTTTTTGGCTGCCGACAATCTTGCCGATGCTTAATTTCATGAGATAAAAAATAAATTTGACTAAAGATGATTATAAAACAAAATAGGCCGCTAGCCAAACTACAAGGGCCATAAACAAGCCCAAATAGGCAAGTATTTTCAAGGAAAGGTTTGAAGTTCCTGATACAACTCTCGCCATCAGCTGAATTTGGCGCAGTACCAAAAGTCCAAAAACTATAAATAAAAACAGCAAAAACAAGATACCGGCCTTCGGCAGTACCCACCAATTAAAATTTTCCAATCCGTTTAATATTTGATCCGGACTGCTCATTTTACTCTCCCTTCAATTTTTTCCAGCTCTTCTTCCATTATCAGTTGATTGAGCAGACTTACTATTTCCTGCGGCTTGGGCAAATTTTCAAAATCAATATTTGGTACCTCCGAGGCTGTTTGGATCAGCACGTTGCCATAATTGAAAAAGGCTTCGAAAATACCTGACATATCATAACTGACGTCTTGAATCTTGTCTATTTTAGTATTGGAAATGCGCTTATAAAGCAAAGAAACAAAATCCACGTCTACCAAACGTTCATCGGTAATTATATAGACATTGTAAAACCATTTTAAAAGGTTTTCGGTAATAAAATAAAAAATAAACAAAAAGTAAGCCAATGTAAGCACCAAAGTATAGCCGGAAGGTAAAAAAGCCAACAAGGGAAAATAGTGCAAAAAAGGCATAAGGGCAAGTAGTCCAATCGAGCCAAAAATCCAACCCATATTTACTATCCAGTGCTGGCGGAGAAGGGCCAATACTTTTTCTTCCCTGTCTTGGGTTTCAAAACGGATTTTGTCCGGCCGGCCTAGAAATGTAGCCAAAAAGCCGTTTTTCGGTTTATCTTTTATAATTTCATCAATCTCTTTTTGGATTTTGGCAAAAACAGTGTCCTTGCTTTTTACTTTTAACTCTTCTTTTAACTCATCTTCTCCCAAAAGAACAGTTTTTGGCTTATCTTTGCCGCTTTTGTCTTTTTTTTCTGTTTCCGGCGGGGGATTTTCTTCAGCAAGTAATTTTTGAATCCTCTTTATCTTCTTTTCTTCTTCTTTTTCCTGCCGGTCTTTGGAAGTAAATATGTCTGGCATAAATTAATTTTCCAATTGTTGAATTGTTAAATAATGCTATTCTAACATTTTTTTCTTTTATTATTAAGTCTTGTATTTCACTAATTTCTCTTGAGTCCAATCAAAAAATGTTGAAAATCGTATGACGATCGTCAGCCAATTTTCAACATTTTATATCGTTTTAAATCTATAGCAACCACTATAGTAACCCTTCGATATTTGTTATTTTTTTTCGACATTAAAGAGGCCGGACTTCAAAGCTATCCTGCCCGGAGCCCGCAGGTTAAATGCTTTCATAAGCTCTGATCCGCTTATCGTCAGCGAGCCTTTATCGGTATCAAAACTAACACTGGCCGTTACTCCATTGGTAGCATAGCTGACTGATACCCCGTTAACTTTGCTATAAGCCCCGCTTAGAGAGTTTGCTTTGTTTTTCAAATCGTCAATCGAATAAGGGTTGCCGCCCCAGCAAGCCCCCTGGGGAGTCACCCGGTCATCTGATTGGCCATTTTTTACAATAACCACCCAGGCGTTAATAACATCGGCCATTTCTTCGGCTGTCAGCCATGGGTGGGAACGGCCGCAGGAGTCGCCGGAACGGCTTTTATACCAGCCTTTGTAAAACCAGGGGCTCCCGGCCATTTTTTCATAAGCCTCCCCTGTCCAACAACCCTGATTGCCGCAGACTGTATCCCAAAAACCGGGAGTAGAATAGCCATTGCTGGAGTATGATTCCTGATAACCGCCCGAAGTAGATGCATACCAAGTCGAAAAAGGCTGACCATTGGCATATATTACCTTACCGGCAGTTTCATTTACTGCCTTTTCCCAATTTCCGCCTTTTGGCTCAGGCTTAAAAACCTGGCATGATTCAGTCGCACAAATTGACCCGCCCCGCGCCAAAGCATAAGACCTGGCCGCCACTGCCTGTGCTTTCAGAGCCTCCATCCCGCCCTCATCTCCCCAGCTTCCCGGCATTTCATATATCCTTTTGGCATATTCTTCCAAAGAATATGATCCGTATCCATCTACGCTGATTTGCGTATTTACATCCACGTCTTTAAGCTCTATCCCTCCGCCGTAGTATGCCCGTAAAATTGTTTCATAGTTCTGGTCTGCCTTGGCCCGGCCAAAAGCCCCATACTGAGAAAGACCCTTATAGTGAGGGGCGCCAAAGGAAAAAGCGGCAAAAGCCGGAGAAAAACCAGGATTATAGTCCGGCCTTGAGGCCGGATCATCTGCCAGTGGAACATCCCCGACTGTGGTTTGAAAAGTTCCGGTTTTCTCTGCCAATATCTCCTGCTGGCGGGCGGACAACTCGGCTATCTGCTGGCTTAAATCTGCCTGATAAGCCCTGGCCCCTTTGATCTCTTTGTCAAAAAAAACGGCCTGCTCGTCATATTTTACCTGCAGTCCGGCTAAAGTGATTTTATCCTTCTCTACCTGTTTTTTGTCTTTTTCCAACTGCATTAGCTCTTCGGAGATTTTTTTAATCTCGTCTTTATCCCTATTTTGAATCTGCAGCTGGTAAGACAAGTCTTTGGTTAAATCCGAAGCGTGCTTGGAGGCAAAAAAAATAAGCAGAGGAGATGAGGTACGCATAGTTTTGTAGTAAGAAGAAGCTCTTTCTGCCAGGAGTGTATAAGAATCCTCAAAATCCGCTTCCCTCCGGTCAATATCTTTTTCTACTTTTGCCAAACGGACAGCGGCCCCGTCCAGCGCTTTTTGGGTTTGATCCAGCTTAGCCTGTAGATTATCAAGCTCTTTTTCCAATGGGGTAGTGGCATCCTCGCTTAGTTTTTTCAGATGCGCCAACTCGTCTATCTGCTGTTGGATTTCCTCAATCGGGTCCAAAGATAAAACAACCCTCGAAATTCTGAGGGGAATTAAAAATAAACAAAGCAAAAACAGTAAAATAATTTTTTTATACGGCTGCATGCTGGCCGGCGGGATGGATTTGTTCCCCGCCTATCAAAACCTGGCACAGGCTGGCAGGCACTTTTTCAATCCGGTTCTCGTGATCGTAAACTCGGGGAGATAAAAGAGATTGCTCTTCTCTTATAACCCTCAGTTCACCCATAATCTCATCCATTTTTGTATAAAATTCTTCTTTTGTGGGTAAAAATTTCAGTTTCTCCTCCAGCTTCTCCTCCAGCTTCTCCTCCAGTCTTTCATCTATCAACAATCTAATTAAATCCAAATCGTGTTTAGTTAGGGGCATAATGCTATTAAAACCTAAAAACTCCCTTCCGTCAACCCTTATACATCATAAATCTTAAATCGCCCTTCTCTTGTTACCAATTACTTACTATAGATTACTACTCCCTTTCCTCTCTTAACTATTTCCTCTTTTTCTTGTATTATTTACTCATGGACGACAAGACCAAAACTATTTTTGACGCAAAAAACGGCTCAAAACCAGTGGTTCAAAACCCATTAAATCAACCTATTCCAGCTGGTAAGAGCAATCCCTTTCTGGTTCAACCCGATCCCGTCCAACAAAACTCACCCCAATCCTTTACCAATCCCAACCTTAAGCTCAAGCAAAAGCTAAAACCCATAGAAGAAGCAGAAAAACTGGCAGAGTATTTTGACAAACTCCCACCGGTGGCTTTTTCTTTATATGATAACAACCCTCAAAACCCTTATTCCCTACCGGAAACTGTCGGTGCCGTTTTTGTCCGGGAAGGCTTGCTTGACGATTACGGTCAGGTCAACTTTACCAATATAGCCAAGCTCAACGAAAAACAATATATTGAAAAATTAAAACTTAAAATAATTTTTTGTATGGTTGAAAATTACATCAAAAATTCAATTTTCTTAAATCTTACCCAGATTTTCAATGACTCGCAGTATCTTCCTCTAAACCTGGAAAGTAAATGGACTGCCATATCGGAAATAGTTGCCGACCACTATGCGGTCAAAGCCGCGGTTGTATTCATAGCCGAAATGTATCCCGATAAAATCCTTAACACAAAAGTCATGTCACGCTTGCCTCTTAAATATGCAAACAATCAAATTGAAAAAACAATTAAAAAGAGCATACAAAACGATGAAGCTAAAATTGAGGATACAATCAATTATTTTCTGCAAGTACAAAAATCACTAAACAATAAAATTAAAAAAAGTCTGCTTGAAAATGCAAAAACACAAATACTTAAATCTGTACCCCAGGCATGCGAATACCAATATTATCTTGATCTGATAATAAACCAGAATAAATTTCCTTTAATCGACATAAATTATTACTATGATTATATTGCATAATGCCTAATCCAATCCAAAAACCAATACAATCTGCTATAGGGGGTGTTAAATTTCAGGCTCAGAATATTAAACAGGCTTTAGTTAATACTTCTACTTATGCTCCTGTTACTGCCAGTCAACAACTGACTCACGAACAGTCACATTTAACGTCTGCTAAAAAAGATCTCTATGATACTACTGCCGCCCAAATGAGAAATTATACCTATCAACAGTGGGGAAATGTTCTTGCTAATTTACCCTTTGATTACCGCCAAACAGCTGAACAAATAATTAAACCGGTTGGCAAAGAAGCTATTCCTATCTATGCCGCTTTTCATCCCGGACAAACAGCCGCCTTTTTCAAATATCCCAACTCTGCTACTGCTATGTCTCCTCTTCTTATGCCTGTTGGTTTAGTAAGTTATTATTATTTATGGAAAAAAGCCAGCGCCTTAGAATACAAGTACAATCTCTCAAAATTAAAGGCTTCACCTGAATATTATCTA
>CAYNBK010000026.1:0-8992 GCA_964395485.1 uncultured Pseudomonadales bacterium | reverse complement strand
AAAAGTATGCTGTATCAGCAAAACCTTGCTTTTATTGCTTATCTTTTTTTCTAAATCCTCCCATGACAAATTCACATTATCTTTGTGCAAGTCCACCAGCACCGGAGTCAATCCAGCCCAGAGCACACTATTTATATTGGCTACGCAAGAAAAAGCAGGAAGCAGTACTTCGTCCCCCTTTTTCAAAGCCAAAGCCTTTAAGGCAAGAAAAAAAGCGCTTCTACCGGCATTAAACAAGTAGGATCCTTCTGTTTTATTGTCTATTTTTAATGCCCGACTCAAGGCATTACCCGCCCGGCTATCTTTTTGAGAAAAAAAGGCTCGGAAAATCAAGCTCAAGCTTAAAAGCAAATCGTCTTTTTCCAAATTTGGGTTTATTGAAATCGAATATGTTTTTTTAAAAAATCTCATATATGTCGGGCCAGCACTTTTTTATACAGCCAGCCCGGAATTCTGCCTTCCAGTAAAATAACTGTTTTTTTGTCAATTAATTTAGTCAGATCTGTTTTTGGTTCGGCGACTAACAGCTTCACGTCCTTATCCAATTCTTTTCGAAAAATTTCATAAAAATTCGGATTGCTTAGAATAAGGGTAGAAGCAAGTTTGCTTATTTGTTTTGCCAATCTCCGGTGAACTTTATCACCGGCTATGCCAAGCTCAATAATCCCCGGAGTGATTATAATATTTTTGCTTTTATTGTTTTTTCTCAGCATGGATAATGAAGCCTCAAAACTACTCGGATTGGTATTGTAGGAATTATCCCATAGCGTACTTTGGCCAAAGCCTTTATGCCGGCGGATAAAATGCCGGCTTGTGGGAAGGCTTTTCAATTGTTTATTAATCACTTTGGGCTCAACTTTCAGATAGCGGGCTACTTTTATCGCTCCCTCCAGATTAACTTGCATAAAATCAGCCTCTAAACTGCTGTTAATTCTTTTGGACGGCTGGCGGTAAGCAATCTTTCTTGTTTTTGTTTTTTCATAAATAGGAAAAACGTTTGTGTCTTTCAGGTTAAAAAAGGCTGCTCCGTCATCTGGCAGAGCCTGAATTAGTTCATATTTTGCCTCCCTGATTGCATCAATACCCCCAAATAGTTCCAAATGCTGCTGGTTTATGCCGGTGATCATAGCAATTTTTGGTCTTGCTATCCGGCAAATTTCCCTTATCTCTCCCTTTTTGTAAGCACCCATTTCAACAATAAAAATCTCGGTATTTGGCTTTAAATTTTTTAAAATAGTCTTGGCTACGCCGATTTTCGTATTTATACTGCCTTCTGTTTTTAAGACCCGGTATTTGGCCGAAAGAAGATGGGCCAGTATTTCCTTGCTGCTGCTTTTGCCATAACTGCCGCTTATCCCGATAACTGCCAAATCCTTCATTTTCTTTATTTTGTTTTTTGCCAAAGCTTCTATCAATGTTTTTATTAAAATGCTTGGTAAATTAATCATAAAAATCAGCCCAAAAACAAAAGGCAAGACTAATACCGATAAAACAAAAAAATCTAAGGCCAAAGACAGAAAAAAAGACTGGCGGATATTAAAAAAAATCGCCAGCGGTTTTAAAAAACGGGACAAGCCTAAAATCTGCAAACAAAATAAAGCAAACAAAACTAACAGACTTTTTAAAGTTGGTTTTGGCCGGCGGACAACAGTAAGAGCAAGGGGATTATAGACGTCTTTCAAATCAAACAAAAAACGCCGTGATCTAAGATAGGTTTTTATCCTATCCGGACGGTACTCGTAGTTTTGGCCCACGTATAGCCAATACAAATCGCTTTTTAACAAAAATACAAAAAGTAAAAAAATAATTAAAAGACAGATAAAATCGATAATCATAGGCTTTTTGCAAAAATATCTATTTGCTCGGCTACTTTAATATCTTCCTGAAAAGGCAGTCCATGGCTGGCTTTGTTAAAAACAAGCAAGCGGCTGTTTTTAATCTCCTGTCTCATTTGCCTTGCATCTTCCAGGGGAGTATCTTTGTCTTTCCTGCCCCATAAAAGCAGGGTTTGGCATTTTATTTTTGCCAGAAGCGGACTCAAGTCTTCTGCCATTATAAGGCTAAAAGTTTTAGTAAGATATCCCCTTGTTTTTATATAGTCCTTTGAGCCGATAAGCTTATAAAACAATATCCTTGCTCCATCCCTTACTATACATAAAGGAAAAATTACAAACAATATTTTAAAGCTTTTAGCAACAGCGCTTATCAGTTTATTTTTAATACTTTTTCTTCTGATGCCTGAACTGTCTATCAGCACCAAACCTTTTAATCCGAATGAATAGCCAGCGGCATATTTTATGGCAACGCTTCCGCCAAAGGAGTGGCCGACAAGCACAAAATCTTTTAAATTGTTATTTTTAATATAAGAAGAAAGCCAGTCTGTATAACTTTGCATATCCCAAATATCTTTAAGGGCATTGCCCGTTAAGCCGGGGATCTTGGGCATATAGACATTGTATCCTTTTTGTTTCAGGCGCTTTGCTATTTTATTCCAAGCGGGATTAACAATAAGGGCCCAGCCGTGCAGTATTAAAATATCAGGCATAAAAAATTCCTCTTATCATAATCGTTTAATAACTGCCCCTAATTGTCTTAATCTGCCATCCAAATCTTCATAGCCGCGTTCGATGTGCTCGATTTCCGAAATCTCCGAACTTCCGTGGGCACAAACTGCCGCCAAAACCATAGTAGCGCCGGCTCTAAGGTCCGGTACAATCATTTTGGCTGCTTTTAATTGAGTCGGGCCAGAAATTTTTATACCGTGAAAATGTTTGGCTGAATCATTTTTTAAATCAAAATTATAAAAAGAGCCAGGATTTTTTACTGCCGGAGTAAAACCTTCTATCCTGGCCCCCATTTTTTGCAGAGCGTTTATATAATAAAAGCGGAAAGGGTGAATACTCTCAACAATACTGGAAACGCCGTGGGCCTGAGTAGCCAGTACTGCCCATAAAGGCTGCCAGTCGGTCATAAAACCCGGGTGCGGCCTGGTCACTATCTGGCTTTTGTGCATTTTCCCCTTGTAATAAAAACGAATACCATAAGTTCCCGCTTCAAAACCGGCGCCAACGCTTTTAAGTTCTTTTAAAAATGCAGTTAAATGCTGACGCTTGGCGTTTTCCACAATAATATCGCCATGGCTGGCTATAGCCGCCACCGCATAAGAAACGGCCTCGTTTCTATCCGGCATAATCCGGTGGATTACCGGCCTTAATTTTTTTACGCCGTTTATAACTATTTTTCTTTTTGGCATCCGTTTTATTTTTGCGCCGGCTTGTTTAAGGAAAATTATCAGATCGTCAATTTCCGGTTCCAGTGCGGTATTTTCCAGCACTGTTTTCCCTGTGGCCAAAACAGCCGCCATGATAAGCGTTTCTGTCCCGGTGTGGGTATTTTTTGAAAATCGGTAATTTACGCCATGCAGTTTTGTAGCAGTTAGGGTTACTGTATTTTTATCTTCATATATTTTAGCTCCCATTTTAACTAGTCCGTCAAAATGTCTGTCAAGCGGCCGCTTGCCGATTTTGTCTCCTCCCGGCAAAGGCACTGCAGCCCGGTTTACTCTATGTAAAAGCGCTGGGATAAACATTGAAGAAGCTCTGGATTTTTCTCCCCAATCAGCCGGCACCACCGAACGGCCGACTCTGGCGCCATTAACAAAAAGTGTTCTTTCTCCTGCCTGCCTGACACTTCCGCCCAAAGACAAAATTATATTTTTGGTAATCTCGATATCCTGTATACGGGAAAAGTTTAACAGCCTCGACTCTCCGGGAATAAGAAGTGAAGCTATCATCAGTTTAAATGAAGCATTTTTGGCTCCGCCCAAACGTACTGCTCCCTGAAGCGGCTTGCCGCCGCGTATTATAAATTTTGCCATATTTTTATTTTACAAATAATTTTAATCAAATCCAACTAGCTCTATTTCCAAATCCAGTTTTACACCCAGCTTTTGGCTGGCTTCTTGTCCTACCAGGTCAATAAGAGCTTTTACATCTTCTGCTTTGGCCTTGCCTATGTTTTCGATAAATGCCGCGTGCTGCCGGCTTATTCTGGCATCTCCTATCTGCTTGCCCTTCAAACCCAATACTTTATCCACCAGATAACTGACTGCATGGCTGGGCAGGCCCTGCTTTTTTGCCTTATTGGGTTCCAAATTTCGCCAAACACAGCCGGCAGATCGGAAGGAATATATGGCTCTTTTCCGGGCGATTTCCTTCATTTGGGTTCTAGCCAAATCCGGCCTGCCTTTTTCCAGCCGGAATACTGCCGAAAGCAGGTACTCCTTATTATCCTGCAAACGGGAATGGTCATAAGAAAAAGCAAAATCCCTTTTTAAATAATTTTTGCTTGTCAGCTTATCAGTCAAAACTGCGCCTTTGACAAAAAAGTCGGCTATAGAATGATCAGAGTATTTGGCATTCATATAAACCGCCCCTCCTACAGTAGCCGGGATATAAGAAAACCAATGCATTCCGACATATGATTCTGCCAGCAATTGAACGATAAGCTTTTGCAGCTGCATTCCACTGCCAGCTTTTACCATCGTCTGGCCTTTTGCGTCTTTGAAAAATTCAAGTTCTTTTATTTTGTTTTTGATTATCAAACCCTTATAGCCCTTATCGGAAAAAAGAATATTACTGCCGTTGCCAATCAGCTTATAGGGCATGCCGGACGATACAGCGTGTTTTATCGCCCTTACCAATTCCTGCTGGCTGAATACTTCTACCAATTCTTTAGCCGGACCGCCAATGCCATAGGTACTATACTTGGCTAAATTCTCTTTTTTTTTAATATTAAGCATTTTTTTCCTTTTCTTTAATAATGCCGATAATGCTTTTGTGCCAATTAAACAAATTACCCGCACCTAAAGTCAAAAAAACACTGTTTACACCGAGCTTGTTTTTTATCCACTTGCTGCACTCATCCTTTGTAGAGCAAAAAACAGCTTCACTGCCTTTTTTTTGCAAAAGGTTAACCAGATCCCGACTGCTGACATTCCCCATTGCCTCTCTGGCAGAAGCAAATATTTCAATCAGCAAAAGTTGGTCTGCGATCTTTAAACTGTCGGCAAACTCCTGCAAAAAATGTTTTGTCCGACTGAAAGTATGCGGCTGGAACAACACTACCAGTTTTTTATTTTTATAAAGCTTTTTAAGGCTGGTTAAAAGGGCATAAATTTCTGCCGGATGATGGGCATAATCATCATACAAAACAAAATGATCGGATGCATAAATTTTTTCTAGCCTTCTTTTGCTCCCCTTAAAGTCTTTTAAATATTTTAAATCACCTTCGTTTAAACCCGACTTTAAAGCCGTTATTGCCACTCCGGCCGCGTTTAATGCATTAAAATCGCCTGACAAAGAAATGCTCAGCTGATATTTTTTATTGTTTTTTTTATCATTTAAAGAAAGTTCCTGCTTTTCACCTTTTTTCTTTATCTTTATCTGCCAGTCCGCTTTTTCTCCAAAACCATAGCTTATCACTTTTGCCTTATATCTAACTATTAAAGGCCTGCAAAAATCACAGTCGCTGTTTATAATAATATACCCGCCTGTTTCCACCCGGGATAGAAATTTATTAAAATAAAAGTAAGTATCCTCTTTATCTTTATAAACATCGGGGTGGTCAAACGCCAAATTGGGAAGCAGCACGATATTTGGGTCAAGCTGTAAAAATTTTGGCTCATTGTATTTTGGGTCAAAATATTCATCTGCTTCGCTTACAAAAATTTGGCCGTCTTTATCAAAGCGCCCCGGATCTCCCAAACCCGCTATCTCTCCGACGCCCACAAAAAAACTGGGGGCAAGCTTTGCTTTGTCAAAAAGAAAGCTAAGCATAGCCGACGAAGTGCTTTTCCCCCCTACTCCGGCTACTGCTATCCTTTGCTTTTTTTGGTTCATAAAATGCGCCAGCACTTCGCTCAAACCGGCTGTGGCAATTTTTTTAGCAAGGGCTTTCATCACCTGCGGGTTTTTTTGGGCCATATGCCCGCCGGAATAAACCACCAAGTCAGTTTCCGGCAGATTTTTAGCCTCAAAAACGGAGTTAAAAATAAAGCCTCTTCTGTTAACCAGCTCATCGGTGATAAATTTTCCTTTTACGTCTGAACCGCTTATTTTAAAACCTGCATCCTGGCAAATACAGGCCAATGCCGCCATCCCGACGCCTTTTATCCCGACAAAATGGATTTTTTTAATTTTTTCCCAGTTCATACTGCTTATTATAGCCTTTATCCTATTTTTATGATACGGATTTATCTTTTTTTATCACTGCCGCCAGGGCAAACAATTTATCTTCCAATCCCTTTTTACGATTTAGATAATGGGAAAAATAATTCTTGTCTTCTGCCGTACATGAATCCGATATCTCAATATTACCTGCAGGTAAACCCGCTTTTTCCAAGGTTGATACAGTAAAACCTGTCAGATCGCAATAAATTTTGTCCCTTTTTTGGTGCAAAAAAGCCTGCCACTTTTTCCTTTTGGCAAAAGGAAAATAGCCATAAACATAACAGCATTTTTTTATATGCGGTCCGACATAAAGCTGTATATTTTCTTTTTTTAGATGAAATTTTTCAGTCAAAAGCTTGAAAGCCTTTCCGTGAATATTTTGATCAAGTCCCCGCCAACCTGCATGCACCAAAGCTATCACGCCGCTGGGTTCATAAAAAAACAATGGCAGACAATCGCCTACTTTCAAAAATAGATAAGCGTCCCTCAAATCTGTCAAGAGAGCGTCAGTCTGAGGAAATATTTTAAGCTTGGTGTTTTTGATGATTTTAAGCTTACTGCCGTGGCTTTGTCCGGCCTCATAAAGATTATTATCAACACCGATTTTTTGAAAAAACTTGTCTCTATTTGCCTGTGTTTGTATATATTGGCCATGTTTAAAACTCATATTGCCGTCAGGAGCGTGGGAGATAAAAAGTTTAATTCGGCCGAAATCTTTACAAATCACTGCAGGATTCCCAGCTTTTTTTTCATGAGAAGATCGGCTTCTTCCAATTCCTTTTTGGTATTAACGCCCTGGAAAAAATCATTGTCCGAAGCTTTAAGCGCACGGACTTTATAGCCCTGCTTTAAGCCCAGTATGATAAGGTCGGGTAAATGGTATTCACTGCTTATCTTATTGGGCTTTATCTGCGGCAGTAGAAAATCGGCAAAAGATTTTTTTATCACATACAAGGCCGCATTTATTTCCCTTACCTTTAGCATTCTCCTACTGCAGTTGTTTGCCTCGACAATACCGGTCAGATTGCCAAAACGGTCGCGGAGCACTCTGGCCACAGCCGGATTATCTTTTTCAACAGTCAAAAAAGACATGTCATTTTTCATAAGAAAATGGTCATTTATCAGCCTCTCTACTTCACGGCTGGGATAAAAAGCAGAATCATCTGCCTGGAGGACAAACATTTCACTCACTTTTGTATCCAGCTTTTTTATGGCTTTTTTTAGGGCATCTGCCGTACCGGCCAATTTACCCTGCAGAACATAGTTATACTCTTTACCCAAAAATGATCGGACGCCGTTTTTTGCAAATCCCACCACTATATAAATTTGCTTTTTTTTAAAACCAAGCTCGGAAAGGAGTCTGACCGTATAGTAAATCATCGGCTTTCCTGCCAGCGTTTTCATCGCCTTGCTCTCTTTTACACAGTTCAAGCGCGTGCCTCTGCCGGCAGCCAGCACTATAGCGGCAATATTTTGCTTCATTTTATCTCCAGTGCTTTTTTTACTGCTTCATGGTCCGACCAGGGATATTCTCTTGTCCCGATACAAAGCGATTTTTCGTGTCCCTTGCCAAACAATGCAATTATATCTCCTTTTTCTGACAACTTGTTTATGGCAAAGTTTATTGCTTCCCACCTATCGGGAATAATAAAGTAATAACTCCCGCCTTTTTTCAGTTCATCGAGTTTAAGTTTTGCATCTTTGCTTTTACAGGAAGCCCCAGCTTTTTTCAAGCCTTCTTCTATCTGTCTGTTTATAAGCGCCAGGTCTTCGCTTCTCGGGTCTTCGGCAGTTATAATGCTAATGTCCGACAAAGTCCCGCTGATAAAGCCCATAGCCGGTCTTTTATAAAAATCCCGCAATCCGGCACAGCCAAATATGCTGATCAGCCTGTTTTTGCTCTTCAGTGTTTCTATGGCGTTTTCCAAAGCATTCGGTGTATGGGCAAAATCTACCACTATTTTAACTCCTCTGTTGTTTTCGATAAAATCCATTCTCCCTTCTACTCCTTTAAAACCGGCAATAGCTTTGGCTATCCCTTTTGCAGGAAGGCCCAACTGCAGACAGACTGCCGCCGCCGCCAAACAGTTTTCTTGATTATATTCCCCCGGCAGTCTACTGGTAAAAGGGAAACTACTCAAATTAATTGTGCCTTTTTTCCCGTAACTTATTGTTTTTTTTATCCTGCCGGGATTTTTTGCAATCAGGCTTTTTATCAAACCATAACTTTTGTCATCTGCATTTATCACCGCGCATGAGGCACTTCGCAACAGGCTGAATTTACTCTGTAGATAATTTTTGTAGTTTTTGTGATAATCCAAATGCTCGTTGCTGACATTTGTTAGTACGGCTATCTTATATCTGACTCCCCATACCCTATACTGGTCCAAACCATGGGAAGTAGTTTCCAAAACAAGGTATTTAATCCCTTTTCCCACTATATCTCTTATCAGCTTTTGCAAAAAAAACGGGCTGGGCGAGGTGACATGCAAACCAGTGGGAATGGTCTTGCCGCCATACTTTGCCTCTACAGAACTTACGAGAGCAGAGCTTTTCTTGTTTTCCTGCAAAATATGATGGATCAAAGAAGAGGTGGTGGTTTTTCCGTCTGTCCCGGTAACGCCGATTACTGTCAATTCTCTGGACGGAAAGCGATATATAAGATTTGCCGCTACTGCTTTTGGCAAATGAAAAAAAAGATTAATATATTTTTGCGCTATATATTTTTTTAACATCTACTTTTTCTTTAGTTTTTAATTTTT
>CAYNBK010000025.1:0-9324 GCA_964395485.1 uncultured Pseudomonadales bacterium | reverse complement strand
TACCCCAAGCTCGACCCCAACCCCAATGCCGCCAAAAGCAGACTTAATAATAGAAAACATTGAAATAGTAAAATTGGATCCGCCGCAAATGCCGTGTTCATCCTATCAATACCGGGTGTATGTAAAAAATAACGGCCAGGCAGACGCCAATAAGTCATACTTACGGACCGATATCTATCCGCCCCAGCCGCAAAGAACAGAAAACTGCACAGAGTACATAAGCTATTTTGGAACGCCACTCGCGCCAATACCGGGCAATAATTTGGTATCTGGCGATATATTATCTCCAGGGGAACACGAGCAATATTCTGATTATTTTAACCCTTCGGCAGACGGAGAGGTGCAAATAAAAGCCAGTGCAGACAGAAGCGGTTTGGTTGATGAGTCAAATGAATTAAATAATGTGATGGTAAAAACTTTTTCTGTAGACAAGCTGTTTGATTTATCAACTCCAACACCTACACCAATACCGTCATCAACACCTACACCAACACCGTCTCCTACTCCAATGGCTACATCACAACACCTACTCCTTCACCTACGCCGGGGGGTACTTGTACCAATGGCATGACTTTGGCAAAAGGCGATCTAAACCAGGACTGTCGGATAAACAGCGCCGACTGGGGTATTATGTGGTCATACTGGACCAGGGCGGTTGATAAATAAGATGGATAAAAAGTATTTATTGTTGCCGTTTATTTTTTTATTTTGTGCAATAAGCTTTTTGTGGTTTGCCGGCAAAAGACAAAAACCAAGTCAAAACCTCCAGGTTTTGACAAACTCGCAGGAAATAAGTTTTAATGTCAACAGCAGTGCAGTAAGCCGGATTGGGGACTGGCAGTTTAGCCTTAACCAGCCGGAGTTTGACCTATTGCCCAATATTGACAATTATTTTGATTTGATTGCCGGTAGCGGCATTAAAACCATCCGTTACCAGGCCGGTTGCGGGGCCGATTCTTTTGACTGGCGGACAAATACAATTTTTTATGGCAATAATACCCCTCGTAAAGTAGGCCCTTCGCTGGCCTATAATTTGGATACTATCCGCAGACATGGTTTTAAAAGCATTTATGTCTTAAATCTTTACAGTTTTCCATTTTTTACCGACACAATAAATATTTGCGGCTATCCGGTTTACAAAAGTTATAACGACCCGGCCAATCCTCGCACCGGCCTGGCAGACCTTATCGATTTAATAGAGTATTTGGATAAAGCGCCGGGGGTAGATTTAAATGACAATGGTTTTAGCGGCGGGTCACTTCGCCGGCAGGACGGTATAGCGGAGGGCAAGGATTTCAGCAGTGGTTTTGATATTAAATACTTTGAGCTTGGCAATGAGCATTGGGGGACAGGCCAGTGGAAAAATTGCGAATCCCTAAGCGGTGATTTGAGGGCCGGCTGTTTTGCCCATTTTATGCAGGGAGATAACCCGTCCGATGGCCAGACAGGGCTGGCCAATATTTCCGGTCTTATCGCTCAGACAATCAAAACCTATATACCAGATGCCTATGTTATCGCCCAAAGCATAAATTCGCATGAGCTGGGGCAGGATATTTGGGTAAATGCCATGCTTGCCGATCCGAAAGTGCAAAGCTATGTCGATGCTTTTCAGGAGCATAGCTACTGCGCCGAAACGCCCAATTTTCCCTGGGGAGGAGACGGCCGTTCGCTGGATGACTATTTTGACGTTTTTTTTATCCCCTATATTTTAGATAAAAGATACGGTTTAAACGGTGACTTTCGGCAAGCAGGTAAAGACTTTTGGATTACAGAATATAATCTATACTGCTGGGGCGACCCGGGAAGTTCGTCGCCAAAAGTGGCTTATAATCCGGCCACCGGTACTTTGGAAAACGGGCTTTTTACACTAAATATGCTGCGGGTGATGAACCAGTATGGCCTTAAAGGTTCGGCTTATCATGCATCGCATGGTTTGAAAAAGACAAGCTGTGGTGAAATAATAGCTTCGTTGAACCCCGCTTTTATCTATCAAAACAATATTAATGCCTTGGCTTTCAAACTCTTTACCCATTTACAGCCGGAAACAATCAGCTTTACCCAGGGTGCAGATTTAAATAATCTGAAAATTTTAGTTAGCCGAAGTCAGGACAAAAAAACTCTTACTCTTTTAGTAATTAACCGCGATTCCAGCAATGCCAGATTGGCTGAAATAAAACCCAGCAATTTTAATATTGATCCGGACAAAGTTTATTATTCGGTTTTAAACGGTGACAGTTTTGAAGATATTGATCATTATTATTTAAATGAAGACGCTCATAGCACTACCTGGAGTGGCACTTTTTCTTTTCCGCCCCACTCGGCGGTAGTAGTTCAGTTAAGCAAAGCTAGCCTGCCGGTTGTTACGCCCACGCCAACATCCACCTTTACTCCAGTGCCGAGTTCTACACCGACAATTACCCCCACTACTACATTAACACCTGTCCCCACCAGCACTCCTATTCCTAGCCCGACACCAACCGGCACTGTTGTCCCCACTGCTGCTCCTACTACTGGCCCAAGCCCCACAAGCACAGTTGCGCCCACATCTACTCCCAGCCCGATAGCTACACCTACCCTTGTGCCCAGCGCCAAGTCCTACGCCAGCCTGTGCCAATGGCCTGGTCCTTCAAAATGGAGACTTAAACCAGGACTGCAGGATAAACAGCTCTGATTGGGGTATTATGTGGTCAAATTGGACCAGGGCGGCCGATAAATAATAATTGCTTTAGGAGGTTTATGATATGAAAATCCAAATATCAAGCCAAAATTTTAAACTCACCAAGGCTATAGAAAATTTTATCCAAAAAAACATGAGAAAATTTTTAAAGTTTGGGGTTCAGGTGGGAAAAATCGACTTTAAGTTTAAAAGCCACCCTGCTAAAAAGTCATATAAAAGCAAGTTTTCGGCCGAACTGGCTATCGAAGTACCAAAAAGATCAATGGTGGTAGTAAAAGAAGCCGGTAAAGACCTTTACCAGACAATAAGTGCCGTCTCGGATAAAGCCGCCTGCGAGGTACGCAAACTCAAGGAAAAACGCCTGTCTTTTACAAAAAGAGGATTAAATAAGGTAAAAACTTGGTTAAAAAGATAGGATGCTTATGTGGTTCAAGCTTATTAAAAGCATCCTGGCCTCCCGCATCGGCAAGACGCCCTACAAGCTAAATTTTAGCATTACCAGCCTTTGCAACAGCCGTTGCCGTACCTGCAATATCTGGCGCTTTTCCAACAGCAAGCGTAAAAATGAGTTAGGCTTGGCGGAAATAGAAAAAATATTTAAAAACTTTCCCGGCTTGACCTGGTTGAGCATCAGCGGCGGTGAACCCTTTATACGTCCGGATTTTGACAAAATAATTTTGTCTGCCATCAGATATTGCCCCAATTTATGCATGCTGAGCATTCCCAGTAACGGTTTGCTGGACGCCTTGCGAGGCCACGCAGACCATCATTGATCGTTTGCTGTTTTGGGGACTATGAAGATAAAGACAAAGTATATACTGGCCCTACTTTTATTTGTTTTAAACTTGATTGCTTTGGGGCATTTTATCAAAGTGTTTAAATAATTTATATAACAAAGGTTTATATCATTCAGACAAATTTATTGCCGATATCGGCGCCCGAAAATACCAATATGTCCTTATGCCGGCGGATTATGAACCCATTTTTGCCAAAGAAGGCAAAGTGGAGATAGCAGAGGATAATGTCCGTTTTTACCAGCGGCCGGTTTTTGTCCAGGCGCTTAGTCAAAATTATCAAATTGCAGAAACAGTGGGTCCCTACCTGTTTTTTAAGGCAAGATGACAGATTTGTTAACCCCGGGGGTTGTTACCTCTGTAAAAAAACAATCACTTTTTAATCTTGCTTCTGTTGCGGCTTTGTTTGTTTCTTTCTTTTTTTTCCTCCCGCCTTTGGATACTGACCTAGGTTGGCATCTGCGTTACGGGCAGTATTTTTGGCAGGCCGGCCATTTTTTAAAACAAAATAGTTTTACAGTCTTGATGCCTGCTTATTCCTGGTCCAATTCCTATACTTTTTATCAGGCATTAAGCTATGTGATATTTAATATTTTTGGATTTGTTGGCCTAGCTTTTGCCTCAGCCTTACTTTTTGCGGCTGTTTTTTATTTTTTTTATCTGCTTTTGGAGAAAAAGCTGTATTTATCGCTTTTTTTCTTTTTTTTACTTTCTTTTTTTTCCTGGCATATTTTTTATCTAGGTTGGCGGGCTCAGCTTTTCTCGTTTCTTGGATTGGAAATACTGCTGTTTTTGTTAATAAAAGGAGGAAAGTACTTGTATTTTCTGCCTCTTTTATTTTTTTTGTGGGCCAATTTGCACGGCGGCTTTGTGCTGGGGATTGGATTGCTGATAATATATTTTGTTAACTTCAGAGTCAGTCCTTGGAGAGCTCCAAAGACTGACTCTGCTGGGCAAAGGACAATCCTTATATTTATAACGTCCGCTTTAGCTACTTTGTTAAATCCTTATGGTATCGGTGTTTGGTGGGAGGCCTATCACCATTTACAAATGCCGATGCATTCCTTAATCGCCGAGTGGGTTAGGCCGCCGCCGGTCTTAACTTTTGTGATAGTTGCTTCTTTTTTGATAAGCTTGTTTCTACTTGTCAGATCTAAAAACAGCTGGCGGCTTTTTTTGGGACTTGTTTTAACAGCCTTTTTTTACCTGGCTCTATCAGCCCGAAGAAATACCGATCTTTTTATGCTCATAGTCATTTATACTATTTTTTCCTGCAGCAAGCTTAAAAAATGGGAAAAAAACATAAATTTTCGTAGCTTTATTAAAGCAGGGATGATTGTTGTTGTTGTTTCTGCCCTGATGAGAGCGCCAAGCACGCTGGCTGTTAACAGCTGGGAAAAATACAGCCATCCAACTCGGGGAAGCACCCAGCCATATCAGGCGGTAGAATTTATCAAAACCCAAGGAATAAAAGGCAATTTTTTTAATGCTTACGAGTGGGGTGGATTTCTGGAGTGGCAATTGCCGGACAGCAAGTTTTTTGTTGACGGACGGATGCCGGCCTCCGGAGCCTTATGGTAAAAGCCCGTATACTATTTATCTGGAACTTATTCAGGCACGGCCCGGTTGGCAGGCAGAAATGGACAGCTACGAGATAGACTACCTTATTATTGGCAATGGTACATTTCTCGACCTGGAGTTAGCCGGCAAAGACAATTTTTCCGGCGAAAACAACAATGACAAATGGCGGGAAATCTACCGGGATAAACAGGCGGCGATATTTCAAGAAGTTTGAAATTAGATGCGGCACGGGCTAACTACCCTGGCTAAAAAGAAAAAATCAGGCTATATTATAGTAAGCGCAAATCAAATTTACCACTTTTTGAAAATAATTTGATTTTCGCTTAGTATGCTAATCTGCTTGCAGATTAGTTTATTTAAATACAAATTCAATTTTTATATATTATTGGCAAAAAAAATACAAATTTGTTTTGCCAATAATATATTAATATGAACAGTAAGGATTTGCTTGACCACCAAAACTTGCAATCGGCTAGGCTGGTAATGATGTGCGGCCTGCCCGGTTCTGGCAAATCTACTTTGGCAGGATACATTGCCGATAGCTTTCAAGCAGAGTTGATTTCCTCAGACAGGATAAGAGCAAAAATTTTTACAAGTTCTCATTATGCCAATCACGGAGATAATTTTTATTTAGGTATTAAAAGCAAACTTTATTCTGTTTTATTTGATGAAGCTCAAAAATATCTCAAGTCTGGAAAAAAAGTTGTCATCGATGCCACTAATTTAGACAAACAAAGAGATGTTTTAATCGAACGTTTTAGTGTTTTTTTACAAAAAAACGACATTTTGATTATCATTGTAAATACTCCAAAAACTGTTATTGCGGATAGATTGCGCAGGTTAAAAAAAAGTTCAAGCAGTGAGGAAACATATTTTGAAGCCTGGCAAAGAGTTTATGCTTATTTTGAAATGCATTTGGCAGACGGTTTATACTACTGGCCAAACAATATAGGCATTAAAATGTTAAAGGTTCAAAATGGATAAACCAATTTGGCTGAGAAATATCAGGGTTTTGGTTTGGGATTTTGACGGGGTCTTTTACCGGGAAAACGAAAGGATGAGAAAAGCAATTCACCGGGAGGTAGTAAAGGCAATCGCTTCTGTTAAAAATATTGCTTACAAAGAAGCTGAAAGCTGGCAAAAAAAATATTATCGGAAATGGGGGAGCAATACCAGGGTGATGCACGAAGCAGGGATCAGCAAAAAACTGGCTTTTTCAGGTAAGTGGTATGCGCCCTCTCAGCTTCGTTATATGAAAAGGGACGAAAAACTTAAGCCCCTGATGTTGGGCTTGTCTTTCATGAAAAACATTATCCTGACCAATACCAATCAAAAATATATCACCCCTAAGATAAAAAAAATTGGTTTATCTGCCAATTATTTTAACAAGATATTTGCCGCCCCAGACGATTTTGACACAGTTAAACCGGATATAATGGTATTTAAAAAAGTGCTTGAATATACTGCTTTGTCAGCCGAAAAACACCTGATGATTGGGGACAGGGTAGAAACGGATTTGCTCCCGGCCAAAAAGCTTGGCATGAAAACGTGCTTAGTGTGGTCAGAGTCCAACTCGGCGGACATTAGCTTGAAATCTATTTATATGCTTTCCGAGCTATTTACTCAAAAATAAGTTTTTATATTTTTTCTCTCACAATTATTTTCTAATCTCGCTTTTTTTTCGGGTAGAAAAACAATAAATTTAATCCAGCGGATATGAGTAAATATATTATTCTAATACAGTTAAATATGTTAAAATATAAGCTTTTTTTAGATGCAGTAGTTTTCCCTTTTTATAGTTTGTTTTTACTTCCAGCAAGGACTGACCCTGCTGGGGGGGTTTAATTCTTTTGCAAGGTAAACAGAACTAAAAAACTTTTATCAACCTGTGTAATTATGGACAATTAAGCAGGTCTTTGTCTGGGGGACATGGGGTGTATGTTTTGCGGCTTGAAACCGGACTATCCAAATGCTATGGTGGTTTATGCTAAAAAACTATTGGCGTTACTCGATTTTGGTAATATATTTTAGTTAGATTATTTTAAACAAAAACAATAAAAATTTAATAACAATCGGCCAAAGTAAAATAATAGCGAAAGTTTTTTGCATATCAAGAGTTTTTAAATATTTATATTTTTTTCTATGAATTTGGATACAATTATTTCTCATTTTTCTGCCGATGAAGGCAAAACACCAACAGACCGACAAGAGCTGGTTAAAAGCCGCTTTTTCCAAAACAAAAACAAAAGCCACGCCTACGTGCTTTTGCCGCCATGGGGCCAAAAGCTGATTTTCTTTGCTCCGCTTCGGAAAAGGATATTACAAAAGGGGGATTGCCTTCTTGAGTACGAGTTTGTCAAGGGCATTTTAACGGCCGATTGCCGTTTGTCGCTTCATTATAGCCGTTATATTTTTAACAAAATAATCAAAGATTTGAAAAATCTTAAAAAAGGCGGAATAAAACAATTTACTGTTATTGGCACCAGTGTTGGTAGCATGGTGGCAATCAAAACAGCCAACCATGAGCCGGCAGTAAAAAAGCTGATATTAAATACGCCCGGAAACTGCCAGGCAGAAATTATCTGGTCGTCGATAAGACTGCGCTATATAAAAAAATATTTGGAAAAGCAAGGTATGAGTATAACAAAGTTGAAAAAACTATGGGAGGAAATGCTGCCGGAAAACAACTTAGACAAACTAAAGGGAAAAGAGCTTTTTATCAACCTTTCGCGGGCGGATTTGGTGGTGCCGTATGCAAACGGTCAAAAATTAGTGGGCAAAATGAGAGAGATAGGTCTAAACCCGACGGTAATGGAAAATAATAATCTGGGGCATTATCTTACTATCCTTAAATATTATTTTAGCCCGAATATTATATAAAAAAACTATAAAAGCGACGGGAGGCTTAAGTGTTCTTCTATTCTGTCCACTCGCTTTCGTAAGCCTAAATATTCATTATCAAAAAAGTTGACAATGGTATTGATATCTTTTCTGATTTTTACTGAGTCGTTTTTTAAGTTTGTAATGCCCTTTTCTATGTGTTCAACCTTTTCCTCCATGCTTCCAACCTTTTTCTCCACGCTTCCAAACTTTTCCTCCATGCTTCCAACCTTTTTCTCCACGCTTCCAAACTTTTCCTCCATGCTTCCAACCTTTTTCTCCACGCCTCCAACCCTCTCCTTTATGTTTCCAACCTTTTCTTCTATGTGTCCAACCTTGCTGTTAATTTTTGCTGTGTTTTTCTGCAGTACTTTAATATCTTTTTTTATGGGCTTGACTTCTTCCTGGACTATTTTAGTAATTTGGGTCAGATCGTTTTTTGTCAGCATATTTATTAATATATAGAAAATTTTGCCTTGTGGCAACTGGAAAAAATAATATAAAAAGGCATCAGCGCACTAGAACTGATAGTTTATTCTGGCTTAAACGGCAACAAATATATTAGGTAGTAAAAACTGTATCACATCTTTTTGCCCGGAAGTATCCTTCTAAAAAATCAGCGACTTCTTGTGGGCTTGCAGTGGACGGCTGACCCTCAAGCGCGTTTCTTATTTCTCCCCCTAATTTTACTAAAACATTAGCACCTTCTACTATCTAAAGATAGTAGGCCAAAAGTATCTTCCCTTGGCACTTGTATAATAATTTCAGCTTTGGCCATTTTTACCACTATATAATTTCTTGTATAAGTAGTGATTATATAGAAAAAGAGATAAGAAGTGAACACTATGGGACTAAAAGTGGGGGGCTAGTGGATTATGTGGGAATGTGCTTAAAGCAAGGTTTAAAATGTAAGTTGGGTTTGGAACTGTGCGATATTTTCTAAAAAAATACCGGCACTAATTGGAACACTCACTTCTTGTAGTAGTTGGAGCATGCTTTTGGGGTACCAAAGAGGATCGTCTTCTACCAATGACAAAATACGGCTTTTTAAACCCCTTGGTTTTAATTTTTTTATAGCTTTAATGAATTTATCTATTGGTGGTTTAATTGGTTGGCTTAGTAAAGGACGTAGAGTTATGGCATTAGCCCTTGGGGGAATATTTAATCCAATACGGCAATAACTGTCATAAATTGCAATAAGCGGTATTCTGGCGGCAACTATGCCTGCTAACGGACCAGTTAACACAAGCATGTATTTTGTCCATAATATGCAGTTTTTTGAATAGCTAAAGTCTTAGTTATATCAGAAGTTTTACCCGAAGAAAGACTTAATGGTATTAAAGCATTGGCGGGCCAATGCTACGTTTGCATTAATACAATCTCTCAAAAAGC